>CAKSAW010000018.1 GCA_934437695.1 uncultured Blautia sp.
GAGAAACTTGTAAAAGCAAGCTATCATCTCCTTGGACTGATGAGTTTCCTTACTTCAGGTGAGGATGAGACAAGAGCCTGGACAATTAAGATTGGAACAAAAGCTCCTCAGGCAGCAGGTAAGATCCATACAGATTTTGAGAGAGGATTTATTAAGGCTGAGGTTGTAAATTATCAGGATCTTCTGGACTGTGGTTCCTATGCAGGTGCCAGAGAGAAGGGCCTTGTAAGAATGGAAGGTAAAGAATACATTGTACAGGATGGAGATGTGATCTTATTCCGCTTTAATGTATGATAAACAGGTGATATATGGAAATGTCAATACGTTTTCCGGAACTGAATCTGATTTTTGATTATGTACCGCGTTCATTTGAGATATTTGGGATGGAATTTACCATATATGGTGTACTTATCGCAATAGGTGCTCTTTTGGGCATGGGTCTTGTGACACTTGAAGCGAAAAGAAACGGGGAAGATCAGAACAGATATCTGGATATGATGCTTATTTCGCTGCTGTTTTCAGTGGTTGGTTCCAGACTGTTTTATGTGGCTTTTTCATGGGAATTTTATAAAGAAAATTTAAATGCAGTACTGGATTTCCGAAATGGCGGATATGCTTTTTATGGTGGGCTGCTTCTGGGATTTCTGGCTGCTGCAGTATTTTGTAGGATCACAAAAATGTCATTCTGGCAGTGTGCTGATTCTGCAAGTCTTGGAATACTTCTGGGACAGATTATAGGACGCTGGGGTAATTTTTTTAACAGGGAGTCTTTTGGCGAATATGCAGATCTGCCGTGGGCAATGCAGATACCTGTTTCTGCAGTACGTTCAGGAGAAGTTTCAGGAACAATGAGAGATAAGCTGCTGACCATAAATGGGATCTCATATATTCAGGTCCAGCCGGTTTTTCTTTATGAAAGTCTGTGGTGTCTGTTTCTGTTACTGTTATTGCTGGCTATACGCAGGAAGAAAAAATATGAAGGTGAACTGTTTATGATCTATCTGGCAGGATATGGTCTTGGAAGATTTTTCTTTGAATGGATCAGAACAGATAAGCTTTGTATTCCGGGAACTAAAATTGGAATTTCTCTGGTGATCTCAGCTGCATTGTTTGTGATCTTTATGCCAACAGTGATCGTCCGCAGGGTGATGGTACAGAAAAGAGCTGTTATACGCAGACAAAGAAGAAAACGATTTCTGGATGAGGCTGAGAAAGAAAGCAGGAACAAGAAGGACAATCCGGATATGGAAGCCGTGATGAAAACAGAAGAGGAAGCCCGGACTGAAGACGGTAAACAGGTGGAATCAGATGAGAAACAGGAAAATATGAAAAAACCGGAGCAAAATGTGAACTGGGAAAATTCAGAGTATACACATATTCCTGAACAGTGGAAACAAGATGTGGGAAATTCTCCCACAAATTCAAAGGAAGAACTGTAAAAAATTATATATATGAAACACAAGTGGGTTGAAAGTGGAATTTCAACCCATTTTTTGTACATAATATCCCAATTTTTATACAAAAATAAGGTTGTTTCATAAATGTTAACAGAATTCTAAATTTTAAAAATCTTTTTCTCCCCCTTGTTTTTTCAGCTTAAATAGTTTAGAATAAACACATAAGTGGTAGAAAGTGGTGAATAGTGGTGGTGAGTGGGGGAATAATGGCAGATACCATTACCACCTGAGAAATCTGAAGGGGAGATTCAGATTTTGTGAGAGTAGGTGAGTAACATGTTCATGGGAGAGTATAACCACACGATCGACGCGAAGGGGCGTCTGATCATTCCTTCTAAATTCAGAGAACTCTTAGGGGAAGAGTTTGTTCTGACAAAAGGGCTTGATGGCTGTCTGTCCATTTATCCTATGGATGAATGGGAATCCTTTGAAATGAAGCTCAGATCATTACCACTTACAAATAAAAATGCCAGAACTTTTTCACGATTCTTTGTAGCTGGAGCAACTACATGTGAACTGGACAAACAGGGACGTATCCTTGTACCGCAGACACTGCGTGAATTTGCCGGTCTGGAAAAGGATGTAGTTCTGACAGGTAATTTAAACAGAATTGAAGTTTGGAGCAAAGAAAAGTGGAGCGAGATCTGTGATTATGATGATATGGACAGCATTGCAGAGAGCATGCAGGACATGGGCATCACAATCTGACAGGACTTGCTTAAGTATCTTGCAAAGTAAATCCAGACAGGAGACGGAGATGGAATTTAAACACAAATCTGTATTACTGGAAGAAACCATTGATGGTTTGGATATCAAACCGGACGGAATCTACGTGGATGGCACTTTAGGAGGTGCAGGGCATGCCAGTGAGGTATGCAGGAAACTTTCTGCCAAGGGGAGATTTATTGGCATAGATCAAGACCAGGATGCGATAATTGCTGCGAGTGAGAGGTTAGCCCCCTATAAACAGGCGACGATCATTCGCAGCAATTATTGTTACATGGTACAGGAACTGGCAGCAAGAGGCATCAGTAAAGTCGACGGGATTCTCCTTGATCTTGGAGTATCTTCCTATCAGCTTGACAATGAAGAGCGCGGTTTTACCTACAGGGTAGATGCACCGCTTGATATGCGTATGGATCAGCGTCAGACACAGACTGCCAGCGATATTGTCAATGGCTATGAAGAAAAAGAATTGTACCGTATCATCCGTGACTACGGTGAAGATAAATTTGCAAAAAATATTGCAAAACATATTGTTGCAGCCAGACAGGTGAAACCGATTACTACGACCGGAGAACTGACTGAGATCATCAGGGAATCCATTCCTATGAAGATGCAGGTTAAGTCAGGGCATCCGGCGAAGAGAACATTTCAGGCAATCCGTATTGAGCTTAACAGAGAGCTGGATGTGCTGAGGGATTCTCTGGATGGAATGATCGATATACTTGATGATGGCGGAAGACTTTGCATTATCACTTTCCATTCACTGGAGGACAGAATTGTTAAGACGATTTTCAGGAAAAACGAGAATCCATGTACCTGCCCTTCAGATTTTCCTGTGTGTGTATGTGGGAAGAAATCAAAGGGAAAAGTGATCACAAGAAAGCCGATCCTTCCGGGAGAGGCAGAGATGGAAGAAAATCCTCGTTCCAAGAGTGCAAAGCTCAGGATTTTTGAGAGAGCGTTATAATTTAGAGAGGCATGAAATGGCGAAAACGACCAGGAGTGAAACAGCGAGAAGAAGCAGAACCAGTGCCAGAACAAACAGGGGAATGTATGTTGACGGAAATACTGTCAGACGTCTTACAGAAGTTCCGGACAGGACGAGACAGCCGGGAAGACAGAATCCGGGAAGACAGCAGACAAACCGAAACCGAAGAGTGCAGACACAGCCTGCACAGGTACAAAAGCAGAAACATCAGTTAAGTAAAGAAGCACAGAAGAACAGGCAGAAGGCATCAGCAATGAACTGGGGATTTGTAGTATTTCTTGCAGTTGTATGTGTGGCGATTCTGTTCTGCTCTGTAAAATATCTCCGCTATAAATCAGAAATTACAGCAAAAATGAGTACAGTTGCATCTCTTGAGGAGGAACTGGCAGATTTGAAAGAAGACAATGATGCATATTACAGCCAGGTAACATCCAATGTGGATCTGAATAAGATCAAGCAGATTGCGTTGGGAAGACTGGGAATGAAATATCCGTCAGATGATCAGACAGTAACCTATTCTACATCCGGCAACAGCTATGTAAGACAGTATCAGGATATACCAGATTCAAAGTAGGTGATCAATTGAGTAATACAGGGAATAGAAATCGAAAAAAACCACAGAAAAAAATAAATCACAACATGAAAAAGAAGCTGGTAATACTATTTGGAATAGTGTTACTGGCTTTAGTAGTATTAATAGTAAGAATTACTTATATTAATGCTACAAGTGGAAGCAAATATAAGAAACAGGTGTTAAGCCAGGCACAGCAGAAATATGAGAGTCAGGTGCTCCCTGCAAAGAGAGGGGATATTTACGACAAGAATGGGAATATCCTGGCTACAAGTAACAAAGTTTACAACGTGATCCTGGACTGTAAAACAGTAAATTCAGATGAAGATTATGCAGAACCAACGATCAGAGCATTAAATGAAGTGCTGGGAATTGATGAAGAGAAAGTGCGTTCATTATTGTCTGATTCAAGAACCAGTCAGAGTCAGTATCAGATATTGACAAAGCAGTTGTCCATGGATAAAAAGAAAGAATTCGAGAGCTATAAAGCAGAGGACGAAGATTCGGGACTTACAGAGGCACAGGCAAAGGAAAGAGCAAACATCAAAGGTGTCTGGTTTGAGGAAGATTATCTGAGAAGTTATCCCTTTAATGAAACTGCCTGTGATACGATTGGATTTGCCCTGGACAGAGATGTGGCAGATATCGGACTTGAAGGATATTATAACAGCACACTGACTGGTGTAGATGGAAGACAGTATGGATATATCAATAATGATTCTGATGTAGAGCAGACCATTATTGCAGCAGTGAACGGTAAGAGTATCCAGACAAGTATTGATATTGGTGCGCAGCAGATCGTTGAGAAATATATTAATGGATTTAAAGAAGCAATGGGAGCCAAGAATATTGGCGTTATTGTTGAGAATCCGTCTACAGGTGAGATCATTGCCATGGATGGTGGTGACCGTTATGATCTGAATAATCCCCGGGATCTTTCCAATGTATATTCAGAGGAAGAAATCAAGGCTATGAGTGATGAGGAGACTGTTGAGGCGCTGAATGGTATGTGGAGTAATTACTGCGTCACAGATGCCTTTGAGCCCGGATCTGTTGTGAAGCCTATTGTTATGGCTTCAGCACTGGAGAAAGGTGCAATACAGGAAACAGATAACTTTGTATGCGATGGCTCGCAGACTTTTGGAGATACAATGATCAAGTGTGCAGTTTATCCAAGTGCACATGGCACAGAGACACTGGCAGAAGTAATTGCAAACTCCTGTAATGATGCAATGATGCAGATCGGTGCCAAAATGGGAGCTACACAGTTTATCAAAGCCCAGAGCCTGTTTAATTTCGGAACAAGAACAGGGATCGATCTTCCGAATGAAGGAGCAGGTATTATCCATACAAAGGATACTATGGGAGAAACAGAACTGGCATGTTCTGCTTTTGGACAGGGCTTTACCTGTACTATGATCCAGGAGATCAATGCCATGAGTTCTGTTATAAACGGCGGATATTATTATCAGCCTCATCTTGTGACAAAAATCCTGGACAGCAATGGAGGAACTGTAAAAACAATCTCCCCCATACTTTTGAAACAGACGATCTCTTCCAGGATTTCCAGTGATATCAGAAGTTATATGGCATTAAGTGTGCAGCAGGGTACAAGCCGTCATTCTAAGGTACAGGGATACAGTTCAGGTGGTAAAACCGGTACAGCAGAGAAATATCCGCGAGGAAACGGAAAGTATCTGGTTTCATTTATTGGATTTGCACCGGTGGATGACCCTGCAGTTGTGATCTATGTAGTAGTAGATGAACCAAATGTAGATGAACAGGCAAACAGTACTTATCCACAGTATATTGCGCAGGGAATTCTTTCTGAGCTTCTTCCGTATCTTAATGTAACACCGGATGAATCAGAAGATGGAACAGTGCCTGAAACTGAATTGTGGGAAGGATTTAAAGGACATTTAAAGAGCACATCGATCGCAGATGGTGAACTCAACAGTGACGGAAAGCTGGTAGACGCAGATGGAAATCTTATTGACTGGGATGGAAACAGGGTTGATGAAAATGGATATCTGCTGGATCCTAACGGGGATCATATACTGGATGCAGATGGAAATTATAAGATGTCTACAAATCTGTTCAGCAGTCAGGGAAGTACTGAAGCCGATTCTTCGGGAGATGCAGTATCCAATCCGGATGCACCGGCACCTCTGGAGGATGATGCAGCTGAGACAACTGAGGATAATAATGAAGAGACAGATGGTATTACAAATGAGGAAGCAGGTCTGGAATAAATAGCACAGTATAGTTCCGCAGAGAACAGTCATATATTGTTATGACGATCTCTGCGGAGCTTTTTTATGAAAAAAAATATGACCTTTCATAAGAAGAAAATATGGGTAGTATTGTCCTGCTGTCTGTTGCTGATGACAGGGCTGATCGGCAGACTGGTTTATCTCATGTGTTTCAGATCAGACTATTATTATGAGAAGGCAAAGAATCTTCATGAAAGAGAACGTGATATCAAAGCTGCCAGAGGTGAAATCCTGGATGCAAAAGGAAAAATCCTGGCATCAAACAGAACAGTATGTACGATCTCTGTGATCCACAGCCAGATCAGAGAACCTGAGAAGGTGATCGCACTGTTGTCTGAAAAGCTGGAAATGGATGAACAGACAGTACGTAAAAGAGTAGAAAAGGTTTCTTCTATAGAAAGAGTGAAGACAAATGTGGAAAAAGATGTGGGTGATGCAATAAGAGAAAGAAATCTGGCAGGTGTGAAAGTTGATGAGGATTATAAACGTTACTATCCTTATGGAGATCTGGCATCAAAGGTGATAGGGTTTACAGGAGGTGACAATCAGGGAATTATTGGTCTGGAGGTAAAATATGAAGATATACTGAAAGGAGAGCCGGGGAAAATCCTGACAACCACCGATGCCAGAGGTGTGGAAATTGACAGACTTGGGGAAACCAGAAAGGATCCTGTGAAAGGAAAAAGCCTGCTCCTCAGTCTTGATGCAGATATCCAGAGATATGCACAGCAGGCTGCCCTGAAAGTGATGGAAGAGAAGCAGGCAGAACGTGTATCAATCCTGCTGATGAATCCACAGAATGGAGAAATATATGCATGTGTGAATGTACCTGAATTTGATCTGAATGATCCTTTTACTCTTACTGAGGAGCTGCAGTCAGATGGATCGCAGAAAGAGCAGGATTTACTAAATCAGATGTGGAGAAACCCGTGTCTGAATGATACATACGAACCTGGCTCTACATTTAAGATCATTACCATGGCAGCTGGTCTGGAGGCTGGTGTTGTTTCGCCGGAAGACAGATTCTATTGTCCGGGATATAAAATAGTGGAAGACCGCAGGATACACTGCGCAAAAAGAACAGGGCATGGAGCTCAGAGCTTTGTGGAAGGAGCGCAAAATTCATGTAACCCTGTATTTATTGAAGTAGGGCTTCGGCTTGGCGTGGAACAATATTATAAATATTTCAGGCAGTTCGGGCTTCTTGGCAAGACTGGGATAGATCTTCCCGGAGAAGCAGGAACGATCATGCACCAAAAGAAAAATATGGGAGAAGTGGAACTGGCAACAGTTTCTTTTGGCCAGTCCTTCCAGATAACACCTGTTCAGCTGGCTGCCACTGTAAGTTCGATCATAAATGGAGGCAGACGTGTGACTCCCCATTTTGGTGTTGCAGTTTTAGATCCTGACAAAACAAAAGGCGAGAAGCTGGTATTTCCGGTAAAAGAAGGGATAATATCTGAGAAAACTTCAAAAGAAGTGAGAAAAATCCTGGAAACAGTAGTATCTAAGGGATCAGGAAAAAATGCAAAGATAGAAGGTTATTCAATAGGGGGAAAAACCGCGACATCCCAGACTTTGCCAAGAAGTGCCAACCGTTATATTTCATCTTTTCTGGGATTTGCGCCTGCAGAAAATCCTCAAATATTGGGTCTGTGTATTATCCATGATCCTCAGGGGATGTATTACGGAGGAATAATAGCAGCTCCGGTGATCCGCAGTATATTTGAGAATATCCTGCCGTATATGGGAATACAAAAATGAGCGTTATGAAGAAGCCTGAAGGTAACAAATCATACGGTCAGGGTTGATAAATAAGTAAAAAAGCCTTATACTAAAGGAAGCCTGAAAGTAAAAAAATAAAAATACTTTCAGTAAAAAAACGAAAGAATGAACGAGGTGTGAGATGGAATTTCAAGTTGTAATCCCTGTGCTGATTTCTTTTGCAATCAGCGTTGTATTAGGACCGATCATTATTCCTTTTCTCAGGAAACTGAAGATGGGACAGACAGAGAGAACAGAGGGCGTACAGTCCCATTTGAAAAAAGCAGGAACTCCAACAATGGGTGGTGTGATTTTTCTGATCGCCACAGCAGTGACTGCGTTATTTTATATTGGAGATTATCCGAAGATCATTCCGGTATTATTCCTGACTCTTGGTTTTGGGATCATCGGATTTCTGGATGATTATCTGAAAGTAGTATTGAAGCGTTCAGACGGTTTGCTTCCATGGCAGAAGTTTTCTCTTCAGGTAGTTCTTACTGCAGTCTTTGTATTTTATATTGTTAAGTATACAGATATTTCACTGACAATGAGAATCCCATTCTGGAGCGGACATTTTCTGAATCTTGGATGGCTGGCATTTCCTGTGCTTTTCTTTGCAGTGATCGGTACTGTAAACGGAGTTAACTTTACAGATGGTCTGGACGGTCTTGCTTCCAGTGTGACCCTGATCGTGGCAGTGTTTTTCTCTGTAGTTTCTATTGGAATGAAATCAGGGATCGAGCCGATCACCTGTGCAGTAGTGGGAAGTCTCATGGGCTTTTTGCTGTTTAATGTTTATCCTGCAAAAGTATTTATGGGAGATACAGGTTCTCTGGCACTTGGAGGTTTTGTTGCAGGTACAGCATATGTAATGCAGATGCCGTTATTTATTCTGCTTGTAGGGCTGATCTATCTGGTTGAGGTACTTTCCGTTATTATCCAGGTAACTTATTTTAAGAAAACACATGGAAAACGTATTTTTAAGATGGCACCTATCCATCATCATTTTGAATTATGTGGATGGTCTGAGACACGTGTGGTTGCAGTGTTTTCAGTGATTACAGCAGTTATGTGTATGGTTGCGCTTCTGGCGCTGTAGGATCTCAGTGTCATGTGCTGATGATAAGGAGGAAATTATTATGGAATTACAGGGAAAAAAGGTACTTGTATTCGGTTCCGGAAAAAGCGGGATCGGAGCATCTGACCTTCTTGCAAAATCAGGAGCATTCCCCATTATTTATGATGGAAATGCAGAAATAGATAAAGAAGCAGTTGTGCATAAAACAGATGGTACATATCCGGTTACTGTATATGCAGGGGAATTACCGGAAGACGTACAGAAGAGTCTTGATCTGGTGGTATTAAGTCCCGGAGTGCCTACAGACCTTCCCATTGTAAAAAGTTTTTATGAACAGGGACTTCAGGTATGGGGAGAAGTGGAACTGGCATACAGGGTCGGTGACGGCGAGGTGCTTGCAATCACAGGAACAAACGGAAAGACTACTACTACAGCCCTTCTTGGAAAAATCATGCAGGATGCACGTGAGTCTGTCTTTGTAGTTGGAAATATCGGAACTCCATATACTTCCAAAGCCCTGGAAATGAAGCCGAATTCCGTAACTGTTGCAGAAATCAGCAGCTTTCAGCTTGAAACCATCGATGAGTTTGCGCCAAAGGTTTCTGCGATCCTGAATATTACAGAGGATCATCTGAACCGCCATCATACAATGGAAGAATATATCCGTGTGAAAGAAATGATCACGAAGAATCAGGGGACAGAGGATGTATGTGTGCTGAACTATGAGGATGAGGTACTGCGTAAATTTGGTGAACATCTGACTCCAAGAGTTGTATATTTCTCCAGTGAGCGTAAACTGGACAATGGAATTTATCTGGATGGAAATAAAATAATCCTGAAAGATGGAGAAAAAGAGATTGAAGTTGTGAAGACAGAAGATCTGAAGCTTTTGGGCAAACACAATTTTGAAAATGTAATGGCAGCTGTTGCAATGGCATATTATGATGGTGTATCAATGGAAAGTATCCGTAAGAGTATCTGTGAATTTACAGCTGTTGCACACAGGATTGAATATGTGACAGAGAAGAATGGTGTTGTATATTATAATGATTCCAAGGGAACAAATCCGGATGCTGCTATCAAAGGAATCCAGGCGATGAATCGTCCTACACTTCTGATCGGAGGAGGATATGACAAACAGTCCGGTTATGATGAATGGATTGATGCATTTGATGGAAAGGTACGTTATCTGGTCCTGATCGGACAGACAAAAGAAAAAATAAAAGAAACAGCTGAGAAACATGGTTTTCATGATATCATCCTCTGTGAGGATCTGGAAGAGGCTGTAAAGGTATGTGCAAAGAAGGCGCAGCCTGGAGATGCTGTTTTACTTTCTCCTGCATGTGCAAGCTGGGGACAGTTTGATAATTATGAGCAGCGTGGAGATATGTTTAAGGAATATGTAAGAAATCTGTAGAATATCTATAAGTAAGAAACTTATAGTCATCCGGCAGATGTAAAAAATCAGCCGAAAGGCTATAGATAATTTGCGGGGAAGCGGATGGCGGGAAAAAAGGTGACAGATTTTTCAAAAACAGATATGACTATCCCTGTACTTGTGATTCTGCTGGCGGCTTTTGGTCTGGCAGTACTTTTCAGTACAGGTGAATATAATGGCAGAGTACGTTTCGGCGACTCTGCCTATTATTTTAAGAAACAGTTATTTGCCACTGCGCTGGGGATGGGCGCAATGTATGTAGTTTCTTCCGTAGATTATCATTTTTTTCTGAAGCTTGCACCTGTGGCATATCTGCTTTCCATGCTCCTGTCTACTGCAGTGCTTGTGGCAGGTCAGGAGATCAATGGTTCCAGGAGATGGCTGAATCTGGGACCTTTATCTTTTCAGCCCTCTGAGTTTGCGAAAGTGGCAGTGATCCTTTTTCTGGTATGGCAGATTGAGAATACACAGAAATCAACAGAAGGATTTGGTTTTATGTGCAGAACTATGGTGACTTTACTTCCGATCGTTGGTCTGGTAGGTTCTAATAATCTGAGTACAGCTATTATCATACTGGGTATCGGAGTGATCCTGATCTTTGCATCAAATCCTAAATATATGCAGTTTATCGGGCTTGGCAGTGCAGGTGCTGGATTCATAACTGTATTTCTTGCCGCAGAGAGTTATCGTCTGGAAAGGCTTGCAATATGGAGAAATCCTGAAAAATATGAAAAGGGCTTCCAGACGATTCAGGGACTGTATGCCATTGGAAGCGGTGGAATCTTTGGCAGAGGCTTTGGGAACAGTTTGCAGAAGCTTGGATTTGTTCCGGAAGCACAGAATGACATGATATTTTCAATCATATGTGAAGAAATGGGAGCAGCGGGGGCTATAATCCTGATATTGATGTTTGGTATGCTTCTCTGGAGGCTGGGTGTAACTGCCATGCACGCAAAGGATCTGGCAGGTGCTCTTATCTGCAGCGGGATCATGGGACATCTGGCGATCCAGGTTATTCTGAATATTGCAGTAGTAACAAATACAATCCCCAATACAGGGATTACACTTCCATTTGTCAGCTATGGGGGAACTTCAGTAGTATTTCTTCTGGGAGAAATGGGGCTTGCAATAAGTGTGGGAAAATATCAGAGAATGCACAGGGAGAGATGAGATTACAGCATCCGGTAGAGGGTAACATATAATAAGAAAGAACATAAACTATAGAGTAAGAGGCCCTTTAGGAGTAAAAATAGTGGATGAGATCCATGTGATGGGTAAATGTTCTCTTAGCGGGGAGATTTTCGTACAGGGCTCTAAAAATGCAGCACTCCCAATGATGGCGGCATCTCTGATGCACAGAGGACTAAGTGTTCTGAGAGGATGTCCGAAGATTTCTGATGTTTTTTGCATGGAAAGGATTCTTAGAAGCCTTGGGGCTGTGACCTGGTGGGAGGATCATGATCTTTATCTGGATTGTTCTGGTGCAGACAAAACAGAGATTTCAGCAGTTTATACAGGAAGAATGCGTTCTTCCATAATTTTGACAGGTGCAGTCCTTGCCAGAAATAAGAAATGCAGGATAGGGTATCCGGGAGGCTGTACGATAGGGAGAAGACCAATAGATCTTCACCTTATGGTGTTGAGGGCTCTGGGAGCTGATGTAAGAGAAAATCCTTCTGGTCTGGATGGGGAATGCAGCAGATTTCAAGGTCAGGATATATTTTTTTCAAAATCAAGTGTGGGAGCTTCACAGCAGGCAATACTGGCTGCAGTTCTGGCACAGGGAGTAACATATCTTCATAATTGTGCGAAAGAACCGGAGGTATTCTGGCTCTGCAGATATCTGAAAACAATGGGAGCATTGATAGAAGGAGAAGAGACAGGGGAGATAAGGATAAAAGGAGTAGAGGAACTGGGTGCAGGAGATTACTGTATTCCGCCGGACCGTATTGTTGCCGGAACCTATCTGTGTGCGGCAGCAGCTACCAGAAGCGAGATTATTCTCCGAAATGTTCCAGTAGAGGAATTACGGGCATTCCTTGAAGTATATCAGAAAATAGGTGGACAATATCAGGCGAATGGTGGTACACTAAAGGTCAATGGAAAGGGAGCAGACAGACCGGTTACACTGGTGGAAACAGAAATCTATCCGGGTTTTCCTACAGATCTGCAGGCCCCGCTGATGGCGGTGCTGACTGGAGCAGAGGGACAGAGTGTGATCAGAGAAAATATTTTTGAACAGAGGTTTGGCAGCGCTTTTCAGATGAAGAAAATGGGTGCTGATATTTCAGTAAGCGGAAATCAGGCAATAATAAAAGGTGGAAAAGTTCTTAGAGGAACGCAGGTACAGGCAGGAGATCTCAGAGGAGGTGCAGCACTGATCATAGCAGCACTTATGGCAGAGGGAGAAACCTGTATCACAGAGTCTGGATTTATCCGCAGGGGATATGAGCATATTTGTGAAGATTTACAGGCTTTGGGATGTCGGTTATGGCAGTCTGGAGCAGAGGATTTGAGAATATATGAGAAAAAGTAATTATGGGAAAAGACCTCCCATGAGTAAAGAGGCAAAGAAAATAATGGCAGGTGTGATAGGCGCTGGGATTATAGTTGCTATGATAATCTTTTTTTCCTATTACAAAGTAGATTCCATTGAAGTGAGGGGAACTTCACATTATACAGATGAGGAAGTAAAGAACATGGTGCTTCGGGGACCGTTGGCTTCAAACTCGGTCCTTGCACCGTTGATTTACAGCACCGCCAATACAGATGATATTGCGTATGTAGATGCATTTAAGGTCACTCAGCTGAATCGAAACACGATCTGTATCAGTGTCAAAGAGAAAAAAACAGTAGGTTGTATTCATTATCTTGACAGTTATGTCTATTTCGACAGGAATGGTATTTTTGTGGAGGGCTCTCAGACCAGAGATGAGACAGTTCCGTATTTTGACGGGATTGAGGTAAATAATATTGTGATGGATGAGAAACTGGATATAAAAGGAGATACTGTACTGAATACAGCAGTGGCATTGTCTACGATTTTTCAGAAAAATGATATGATCCCGGATCATATCCAGTTTGACAGTAATTATTCGATCAGCCTTATTTATGGAGATATTACAGTGCGGCTTGGAAAAGATGCAGATCTGGAGGAGAAAATGAACCGTGTGATAGCGATCCTGCCAAATATTCAGGGAAAGAAAGGGATTCTTCATATGGAGAGTGTATCTACGGATTCCAATACATTTGAAGAGGAACAGGAGCAGGAAGAGATTACTGCTGAGAACTGGAATGGTGGCTACGATGAGGATGGTAATTATACGGGAGACGGCGAATATGATGAGGATGGCAATTATGTAGGTGCCAGGCCTAAAACTGCTCTTGATATAGCTATTGAGAACTGGAATGGTGGTTATGATGGGGAAGGTGATTACACAGGAGCTGGTGAGTATGATGAGTCCGGCAATTATGTAGGACCTAAACCTACACAGGAGTCCCTTGATGCAGCTGCAGATGAGTCAGAAAGTAGTTCAGAGGATGATCAATCCTATGATGAAGGCAGTACAGATGGAGATACAGAGGATACAGAGGGATATGGTGATTCTGAAGAATACGAAAGTGATTATTATGGTAATGAAAGTGATTATTATGGGGATGATTCTGAAGGATATTAACAGTATACAAAGTATATGAGATGCGAAATAAAAACAATTGTATACAGACATTGGACAGGCAGCGGCAGTTTTGCATTGCCGAAAAAGAGTGAAAAAAGTATAAAAAAACGAAATTAATGGTTGATTAATTCTCAAAAAAAATATATGATATATCTATATGTAACTTTGATATAAATCACTGAAAAGGATATCAGGTATAAATAAAGGAGGAAGTACGTTGTTAGAGATTATGTCAAACGAGGCTGAATCATCTGCCAAGATCATAGTGATCGGTGTAGGTGGAGCCGGAAATAATGCAGTAAACAGAATGGTGGAAGAGGCCATCGGCGGAGTAGAGTTTGTAGGAGTCAATACTGATAAGCAGGCTTTAACTCTGTGCAAAGCTCCAACTGTACTTCAGATTGGCGAGAAGATCACCAAAGGTCTTGGCGCAGGAGCGCAGCCTGAGGTTGGACAGAAGGCAGCAGAGGAGAGCATTGAGGAAGTAAAACAGTTAATGGAAGGTGCGGATATGGTATTCGTTACCTGTGGTATGGGAGGCGGAACCGGAACAGGTGCTGCACCGGTTATCGCAGCAGCAGCGAAAGAGATGGGTATCCTGACAGTTGGCGTTGTTACAAAACCTTTCCGTTTTGAAGCAAGAACTCGTATGAACAATGCACTTGCAGGCATTGAGAATCTGAAGAAAGCAGTGGATACATTAATTGTTATCCCGAATGATAAATTACTGGAAGTTGTAGACCGCAGAACAACTATGCCGGAGGCACTGAAGAAAGCTGATGAAGTTCTGCAGCAGGCAGTACAGGGAATCACAGATCTGATCAACCTGCCGGCACTGATCAATCTTGACTTTGCAGATGTTCAGACTGTTATGACTGATAAGGGAATCGCTCATATCGGTATCGGTGAAGCAAGAGGAGATGACAAGGCTATGGAAGCTGTTCAGCAGGCCGTATCCTCACCACTTCTTGAGACAACCATCAAGGGTGCTACACATGTTATCATCAATATTTCCGGAGATATTTCTCTTATGGATGCTAACGATGCTGCAAGCTATGTACAGGAGCTTACAGGTGAAGAAGCAAACATCATCTTTGGTGCTATGTATGATGATACAGTTGCAGACTATTGCAGGATCACAGTGATCGCAACAGGACTGAATGATGATAATCTTCAGCAGACCCCTTTCGGAAAAAGAAGCACAGCTTCTTCCTTTGGTGCAAGAAGACCTTCTTCAACAACAGCAGCAGGTACAGCAACAGCCGGAACTACAGCGGGAAGCGGTATGAATATGCCAAGCTTCAGCCTTCCGACTATGAACGCTACACCATTTGGAGCAGCTAAGACTCCATCCAGCACTGTTCAGAAGAAAGATATCCAGATTCCGGATTTCTTAAGAAACAGATAATGAGATGACTGAATAAGGAATATTCAGTTATTATTAAAAGAGACATATCCCATCAGTTGGATATGTCTCTTTTTGATAGAAAGATTGTCTGAGGAGATATTCTGACAGATCAGATAAATCTCCAGCAGAAGTTTCGAAAAGTAATAAGCTGTGATTGAGGCTTTATGCGCCGCAGCTACACTGGAAGGTATCGCACATGGTATCAGAAGAAGAATGTGCATCAGGGCCATTTACCTGAATAGAGGAGGCTGTGCATTTACAGTCGTCATTATAGGTACAGTTATGAGCTTTGCAGTCAATCCGGATTTTTTCGCAGCCACATCCGTCTGTATAGCTGTTTACCATAGAAGTATCTGTACGTTCACAGAAACTTCCACAGCTTGTTTCACTTGAATTTTTGGCATTTTCACCTTTTACATTAATGTCTCCTTTTGAACAGAGCTGTTCTTTGTTGTATAAACATTTTACTGCTGAACATCTAAGAATTGTCATAGTAATATCCTCCTGAAAAATCTGACATAAGGTTCAGATATAGGATGTGCAGTTAAAAAAAATATATACGATTAAAAATTAAATAAAAAATGAAAAAAGCACTTGACGTACAAGGACAGATATGGTATCTTATACAAGTACGTAGGAAAACAAAGCAGAGTTCCACTCTCACCTCAGCGCATTTTTATTTAGCGGCTTGGGTTTATATTGCACAGTAATTATTGATATTCTGCCAACAGGATTGCGGAGATTACCCGCCAGGCCGAAGGAAAAGAATATCAGTGAGTGTGATAGCAGAGTGTGGATTTTGTCCACGCTTTTTTTATGTAATTGATGAGGGCGACGAGAAGTCATTAGAATCTATCTAACAGGTATGGAGGTGCACTACAATTAGCAATTTAATGATTAAC
>CAKSAW010000019.1 GCA_934437695.1 uncultured Blautia sp.
GGACGTTTCTCACATACCATATCCATATGTCCCTGAATGATCACTGTAGGCGCATTCTCATATCCTTCTGTTCCGGGTTTATAGATAACTACGTTATTCATCTCATCCTGAACATACTTCAGTCCGTGATCTTTTGCAAACTGTACCAGATAATCGCTGATCTGCTTTGTATTTCCTGATCCATGGGGAATTTTACAAATCTCTTCAAAATAGTGGAACACTCTTTTCGGTTCACAATTCTCTAAAACTGCCATAATTATATTACCTCCAAAAATCACTGGTTTTTACCTGAATACTATAGCATTTATTTTCATTCTGTGCCATATAAATTTTATAAACAATCTATAAAACAGTTACATAAAAAGGTGCCTATGAAATATATTTTGGGAGTTCTCTGCCTTTTGTGCTTTCTTCTGATACATCCGACTGAAAGTCTTGTCTGCGCAAAAGCAGGAATGACTTTGTGGCTTAATACACTGATTCCCACTCTTCTGCCTTTTATCATCCTTACGAATATACTGATCCGAACAGACAACATACACAGATTTCTGCAGCCTTTTGAATCATTGTTTCATACTTTACTGGGTGTAAGTATCTGGGGCGGTTATGTTTTTGTTCTGGGAATGCTGTGCGGCTACCCTCTTGGAGCCAAACTTGCCTCTGACCTGTACAGTTCCCAAAAAATCAGTAAAAAAGAAGCTCTATACCTCACCACATTCTGCAGCAATCCAAGTCCTGCCTTTGTCATTAACTATCTGAGTAAATCCTGCCTGAAGGATACAGTACCTGCTGGAGTGATCTTTGCAGGTATTCTTTCTGCTGATCTGATATGTATGCTGTTTTTTCGTTTTGTTGTGTATAAAAACAGTTTTGTCTCAGATTTATCCCGGACAGACCAGAATATATCCGGATTCCTGAAACCTGCAGCTGATATTTCTCCTCATGAAAACATACTTGATATCTCTGTCATGAACGGCTTTGAAACGATCACACGGCTTGGAGGATATATCCTGCTTTTTTCCATACTGGCAGGCTGTATCAGATATTATCATCCGCTTCCGTTTTTTTATCAATATCTGCTATTGGGATTTACAGAAATCACCACAGGGCTTTCCCTTATCTCATCATCAGGACTATCTGATATCACACGCATCCTTATGTCAGCTGCAGCCACTGCATCCGGCGGTCTGTGTATTCTTGCACAGACAAGAAGTGTTCTTCATCATGATCTCAGTATTCTTCCTTATCTTGTTTCCAAATGTATCTGTGCAGTTCTTACATCTGTCATCCTGTACTGCCTGATCCTGTAGCTGCCCCTGTCCGAAGTCTGTGTACCCACAGATAAAGGGTCAGGAAATATTCCTGACCCCTTACTTTTTCACATATTTCTGTTTTCATCAACTGCTTATTGCACTACACATTAAGCAGAAAACCTCTTATCTGCTGATCAGATTAATTCTCTCCCAGATCATCTAACAGATCATCATCCTTTGCAGCATCCTCATGATAGGAACCTGTGATCGCTGCTGCCTGTGCTGTCTGAGGTGCAAGCTCCTGGCGGTTGTGATTAACAACATCCAGGCAGCTCTGCAGAGCATCAATAAATGATTTATATTTAACGCCTGCGTCTTCTAATGTTGTATTCAGAACACTGCCGATATTCGCCATCATATCATCTGTGTAAGTGATAGCACTGAGACGAATACTGTTTGCGTCCTGTGTTGCAGAATCCAGAATCTCCTGAGCCTGCTTATTTGCCGCATTAATCGTATCATTTGCCTGTGCATATGCTTTCTGCATGATCTCATGCTGTGTCACCAGTTCCTGGGCTCTTGCCTGTGCATCTGCGATCAGCGCATCTGCTTTGGACTGTGCATCCTCAAGGATGGCATCTTTATTATTGATGATCTTCTGATAACGTTTGATCTCATCCGGAGTTTTCAGACGAAGTTCTCTCAGAAGTTCCTCAATCTCCTCTTTATTTACCACAATTTTAGTAGTTGACAGTGGCTGAAATTTACAGCTGTCTACATATTCCTCGATCTCACCGATAATCTGTTCAATTCTGCTGCTCATAGTTATAATACACTCCTTATTTTCTAATTATGTTACTGTACCTCTATATGAACAATAACTTATTTGCTGTCTGATGTAAGACGAAGTTTCTCAATGACTGCATCCGTTATTTCTTTCGGTGCAAATTTGCTCAGATCACCTCCAAAATATGCAACTTCCTTCAATATTGTGGAGCTCAGATACGCATATTCCAGACTGGTAGTCAGAAATACAGTATCCACATCCGGTGCAAGTACACGGTTTGTCTGAGCCATCTGAAGCTCATACTCAAAATCTGTAACTGCACGAAGCCCACGTATGATCACCTGAGCGTGATTCTCTCTGGCAAAATTCACAGATAATCCCTCAAATGGCTTCACTTCAACATTGGGAATATCCTGAACTGCCTTTTTTAATATATTAACACGTTCTTCTACAGAAAACAACGGACTTTTTGAAGAATTATGTAAAACGCCCACTATCACCTTGTCAAAAGAGACTGCTGCTCTCCTGATCACATCAAGATGTCCATAAGTTGCCGGATCAAAGCTGCCTGGGTACACTGCTATTTTCATGTATTTTTTACTCTCTCTTTCCTCTTGCACATGTGCATAACAATACGGTTACTGCCTGCAGGCAGAATTCCCGATCATACACGTTCTAAAAACACGTGCTTATTTGTTTTATACTCTTTTGAACGCAGCAGCCTGTAACCAAGAGATTCCAGATATCCAAAATCTGTCTGAAGATCTGCTTCCACGATAATAAGAGTATTCTCATCCACAACAGTACTGTCCTTCAGATATTCCAGCACCTGGCATTCCAGCTCATTATCGTACGGCGGATCCATAAAAACAATATCAAAAGTTCCTTTTCCCTCCAGGGAACGAAGTGCCTGCAACACGTCCATGTTCAGCAGTTTACCATCTTCTGCCAGTTTTGTAAATGCAAGATTTTCCCTGATGCATGCCGCTGCTTTAGGATTCTTCTCTACAAATACTGCATAAGAAGCTCCTCTGCTGAGAGCCTCGATACCGATTCCGCCGCTTCCGGCAAAAAGATCCAGAAAACGACATTCCAGAAGTTCCGGCTGGAGTATATTAAATAATGTTTCTTTGATCCTGTCAGTGGTAGGTCTTGTATCTGTTCCCGGAATTGTTTTTAAATTAAGCCTTCTGGCTTTTCCTGCGATCACTCTCATTTCAGATTCAGTCTCCAATCCAGGTCTCCTCTTGCAAGTCCTAAAATAAGAAGTTCTGCTGTGGCAATATTCGTCGCAACAGGAATATTGTACTGGTCACATCTTCTCACAATGCTTGTAATATCCGGTTCCTTCGGATCGATCATAACCGGATTGTAGAACAGAATGACCATATCAAGATCCTGACGCTCTACCATTTCCATAAACTGCTTGTCTCCACCAATACTGCCGGCAAGGAATTTATGCACGTGAAGGCTTGTCGCTTCTTCTATTCGCCTGCCGGTTGTACCAGTGGCGTAGACCTCATGTTTTGCAAGTATATTCTTGTAAGCGATGCAGAAATCTTCTATTAGTACTTTTTTACTGTTGTGTGCGATTATACCTAAGTTCATATTTTCTCCTCTCCGATTCTCTCCTATTTAATTGCGATCTTTTCTCTATTCTTCACAATCCTAAATGTAATTATAACAAACCACCAAATAAAACGCAATTAAAACTTAAAAAATATACACAATTCATAATTTATTAATATTTTCCATAGTCTTCTGATAGGATTTCTATAATTTTATGCTTGTTCGTTGTTTTTTCGTACAATCCATTTTATAATATCACACTATATATTTTTCTTCAATCAAAACACACTTTATTTCCCAACGTTTCCGGATGTTATGTATAACATTCCCCGTTATCCATGATATTCTCCGTTATACTGGATCAGTGTGATGTCATGAACTCCGTCAATACTGCGGATTTTTTCCATAAAATCCATTTCATTCTGTCTGCAGTATATCTCAACTGCCATTTCTGTTTTTTCACTGCGCATTGTCCTGGATTTAATAAAATATTTTCTTTTTCCAAAACAGCGGATGATATCATCCCCCGCTCTGTCTCCTTCATAATGGATCACTGCAATATAGATCTTTCCGTTCTGCTGTTTATGATAAAATAATGCAAGCATCAGAATCATGATCACAGCTGCCAGTACAGTCAGCGCATACATTCCCGCCCCTGCTGTAATCCCGGATGTGATGGCCCAGAACAGATACAGAAGATCCATGGGATCTTTTACCGCTGTACGGAAACGCACAATAGATAAAGCACCAACCATACCAAGAGAGATCACAATATTACTGCTGATGGCCAGAGTTACCATGCAGGTAAGCACTGTCATACCCACAAGCGTAACTCCAAAGCTTCTCGAGAAAATAACTCCCACATAAAATTTCTGATAAACCAGATAAATGACACATCCAAGAATCAGAGCCGCTGCCAGCGCGGAAAATATCTTAGGCACATCATACTGGCTGAACATTCCTGATTCCAGCACAGATTTCTTTATCATATCCTGTACACTCATCTCATTGTCCTCCCCTGCGTATCATACCAATATTCAAATCCATTCATATACCGCGTTTTTTCATAGCAAAGTACATATTTGGACACTGCCGTAAATTCTGCTGCCTGTGGCGGCAGAAGATTCCTGAGGATCTGAGGCAGCATTTCCGTAAATTTCACTTCCATGATCAGCTTTCCCGGTTCCAGTACAGACAAAGCCGGAAGTGTGCGGTCAAAAATATCATAGCTTCCGATGGCTGCCCTTACCTCTGCATCAAAGGTGATCCTGACTGTTCCCTGATCCATGATCCACGGTTCCCTCTCATAATCCACAATTGTCCTGGGGCGCATCATATTACTCATACATTCTATATAAAATTCCCTGCAAAGGCTGTGAGGACTTCTTAAAAGAAATTCATATTCACCTGAAAGGATCTTTTCCACCTCATCTCTTGTCAGAGGTGCGGCTTCTTTGTAAATATAACTGCCAAACTTCTTTTTTCGCTCCAGTCTGATGCTGCGATCACTGTAATTGTAGATCCGTATCCTGTACTTCTTTCGCATAAGAACACCGCTTTCTTTTTCTTCATATGCGCTGTTCCAGTAATCATCAAAATACAGACTCCGTATCAGATAACCTCCATTTTCAGCATGGGGATCCAGTTTCATGACAGGCTTCATCCTGAGGTTCAGGATCTCTTTTTCATGGGTACTGATCAGATACTTCCACTCATTGCGGAACTTCTCTCTATTCTTCTCAGCTCTCTTCATAGATATCTTCCTCAACTGTTCCATCTTCTGTTATATAGAAGCATTTCATACCATACTGTTTGCCCTCATCAGTCACATAATAATCAAATGCATCCTGTGTATTTCCCGATGCATTGGTGGCTCTTACCCTTACAAAATACTGGCCTGCCTCAGGAATCTCCATCTCTGTCTCAGGAACTACCAGATCACTTTTCCGGTAAATGATCTCTCTGAACATATAATCCTTTGCGATCTCTACAGAATAACTGATATCTTCTGCATCCAGATCATATGATACTTCCCAGTTAAACCGGAGACTGCTGCCGTCCACTGACGGAACACCAATATAAAATGGCATTGGCGCTTCCAGACTTTCCAGATACATCTGATAGTTCTTTTCTATTTCATCCGGAAGTGCCGCAGCGATCTGATCATATTGTTCAGAGGTAAGGGGCTCGTACTCTGCATCCGGCATGGAATATAAATAAGGCTTCAGAACATTTTTATAACTTTCTATCTTTGATGCAAGCATCTCTTTATTTAAATATCCCTTCAGGTCCAGGATTGCATTATTTAAGTTCTCCCTGAATGACTGTGATTTCAGACATCTCTGAAACAGTATATTTCCCCAGTAATTGCTGATCCCCTTTTCCCAACTGTTCTGATCGACAAAATTTCTCAGTTCATATTCCGGTCTCATAAGGGATCCGTCATTATCCCAGGCAATAAAATACCAGGTATCTGAATTCAGAGGACTGTATAAATACATATTTCTGTTCTGAGTATCCACATTTCCCATCAGGATCTGAAAGGCCATCCAGTAAACAATATTTTCTTCATCAAAGTATTTCTCCAGTATATCTTCAATTCCAATGGAATAATCATTGAGATCTGTCAGCATGGAGATCAGCTTTGTATGATCTGAATCCCCCTTTATCTCCAGCATCTTTTCAAAAGCTGTCTTATCATATCCCGTATCATCTTCTTTTTTTATGATATCCTCATAACGGTAAAATTCAAAGGAATTGATCTTATATAACTGTCCTCTCGAATCCAGTCCGTGATTTTTCAATCCTGTTTTGTTGAGCTGTTCCACCTGTGTATAGATTCCGTAATCCTCAAACCGGTCAGTTTCACCTTCTGTATTATCTTTTACATACAGATGTACAAACTGTGTTCTCAGCCCGATCATCTGAGGAATTCCTTTAATAAGATCATATGCCAGCTTATTTCTGAACCTCATCCCTTCCCCCATATGTTTATTCAGGCTGATGGTTCTTTGTCCTCTCCATTTTCCCTTATTCTTTTTCAGTTCGATCTTATAGTTTTTCTGTGCATTATTGCTGGATGTCTGACCTCTGATCTGAACAGTTGCATTAGGTACTGTTTCCCCATATCCGATTTCTCCTTCTGTGGGACCATTTTCATCTCCTGCCTGCAAAAGTCCTGCGACCTGATATCTCTCCACTCCCATATCTTCATAATCATAAGCAGAATAGGAATTGATCTCCTTCCATGTATGATACGTATTTTCGGACGTATTGCCTTTCGATACAGTAAGGTACATGGTGACCACGCTGGTATCATCGTCATGTTCATACAGAGAATCCTTATCTCTCAAATGAATATCATTGATATCTTCTTTTTCAGCCTTCACTGTTTCCTCTGTTTCCGTTTTCCCTTCCACTGTCTGATCACCGGAAGGGCTTTCTGTCTTTTCCAGGGTACAGCCTCCGCAGAGACATATACTTACCAGTACCGCACTTATCAGATTTATTTTTTTAATTTCTGTCAACTTCCGCACTCCTTTCCAGTTTCTCATCCAGAAAACATCCTATCCTTGTAAATATTCCTGTTTTATCTTCTGCCACAACAGGCTGTACGCTGAGGATATAATAGGGAAGATGTCTGGTATAATACTCCAGTCTTATCATGACTGCTGCATAAAAGATCACGCATCCGCCCAGGAATCCAAATCCATAATATACCTGCGAACCTGCCAGTGAGACCACAGTAAACGCAGAGGTTCCCACAGCAAACACTACAGAAGAGACCAGTGCACCTTTATAATCCGTGAAATATAACAGAAGAAGCAGCAACGTGTTGGCAACTGCATAAATCCCGTAGCCCACACAGAGTGTCCGAAAATATCCATACATCAGATCATTAAACCCCAGCGGAAGATGTTTTAAAAGATTCTCACCTATGGAAATTGCCAGTGCAGTGGCCAGCAACTGCTTCAAAGCTGTATATTTCAGTTCTCTGTTTAATACTTCCAGCATTTCTCTTCCTGCCTGCATAATGTCTTTGATTGTTCCTCTGTCATTAAACAGGCTGTAATAGTTTCTGTATTTCGGATAGAAATTCACTTCCACGGAAACTACAAAATTCACCGTAGTGATAAGAATTGTCAGAAATGCCACCAGCGCCGGAACATCATGAGACGGTGCTCCATAAAAAAGTCCCTGTACCTGCTCTCCCAGCGGTCCTGCCCACATGATCACAAGATGCGCAAACAGGCCGATATTGACACAGAGTCCTGTAAAGGCCAGCGGCAGAAACTCGTCCGCCCATCTCAGAAACATAAATGCACTGATATCACTCTGGGGAAAATACCCATACAGCAAAACTGCATCCCACAAAAGCATGATCCCGTATCCAATGCATACAGCAGCCATCAGTGCTTCTACATGAGGAATCCCCAGAAACAAAAGAAAGGCTCCTGACAGAAAAGTGACAATAATGGCAGCCAGAAAGGAACACATAATTCCTCTGTAATCTTTGATGGCAGTGAGATAACTCATGGCATTCCATGTGACGATCAGCTCTCCAAATAATCCAAAACACAAAAATCCGTCTGTTAATCCTGCTCCGGAAAACAGCAGAAAGATACCGTATAAAATACCTCCCACAAAAAGCATCAGTCCTGTAGATCCCCAGAAGGATGGAAGGACTGCTTCTTTTTTTTCTTCATAAAGCATATCTGCAATGAATCTTGTCACCACCATTGATAAAAAGCTGGTTACTGTCAGCGATGCCAGAAGTGTATAGGTGATCATACAGACCAGTAATTCTCTGCTCTGTTTCGAGGCACCTGTATGGTCACACAGAAACATGACACCGAGCAAAAGCACAATCCCCAGAAGCATGGGACCTGTACAGATAACTCCTGCATATCCATAGGCACGGAAAGAAGCGAACAGGCCTCTTTTGCTAAACAGTTTTTTTAATTCAAAGCCAATCCCTGCCATATGCCTCTTCCACCTCCTCATAAAGTTTTCTGTATTCACTGATCATACGTTCATGTCTGTAGTATGTATCAACTCTTGCCTGTCCGCTTTTTCCCATTCTGATCCGTCTGCTTTTGGACTCGCACATTTTTTCCATGGCTGCAGCAAGCCCGTCCCTGTACATGGGAGGGACACAATAACCTGCACATCCCAGGTCATCTCCTTCTTTTCCATTCAGAAGCTCCCTGCAGCATCCCACATCCGTAGTCACACAGGGACGCCTGGCTGCAAAGGACTCCAGCACAGACAGCGGCTGTCCTTCCGATATGCTGGTAAGGATCGTAAAGTCCAGTTTCTCCATATACTGTACGATATCTACTCTTCCTGTAAAAATAATATTTCTGATATCCAGTTGTTTTACCAGAGCATAACACTCCTGTGCATACTCCTGATCATCCACTCCTCCCATAATGTGGAGCCTGACGTTCTTCATCCTGGACGAAAGCTCATAAAAGGCATATATCATTGTTTTTATATCTTTGATAGGTGCAAGACGGACTACAGCACCGATATCCACCCACCCGTCGTCTTCCTTCAGAGGGATCTGTGACAGCCTGTCATAATTGATTCCATTTTCAATCACTCTGCACTTCTCTGCATCACAGCCGATCTGTATCTGAGTGAGCATGGCATTTGTAAACAGGCTCGTCACCCTGAAAGCCCTTTTGTAAATAACTTCAGACAGCATATAGAAGAAGGAAATCCATTGTTTTTTAAATGACGGGATTACCCATTTTGCCCGGATGATCTCCTCTTCTCTTTCCCTTGTATAGATTCCGTGTTCTGTGAGCAGTACAGGCCTCTTATATACATATCCTCCCAGGCTTGCCAGAAGTCCGCCATAGCCTGTGGATATGGCATGATAAACATCTGCCTGCGGCACCTCTGTTCCCAGGAGATACAGAACAGGCAGCAACATGGAACGCATGGTATGAAAGGAATCTGCAAATGCAATATACGGATACTTTTCAAGGCAGCTTTCTGTTAATATATTGAGAAATTTCTCACTTCTGAGAAATGACATGGGATTCATTTTCCTGTCATAATACAGATGAAACAACACCTCCCAGTCCGGATGCCCGCATTCCATCAGCTCTTTCAGGCTGTCTGTTTCTTTTTCCGAAAAAATACTGTTTACATAGCGTTGTTTTTTTCCGCGTCTGTTGTCTTTTAATTTTAATGCATCATCAAGAAATACTTCATGGATCTCCACCACATTCTCCGGCAGTTCATAGACAAAATTTCCCCTGTCACCGGCATGTGCGCCTATGACCCATAAGACAAACTGATGCTCTTTCATAATCGTAATGTACTGATGCATCCATGTGGAGACCCCTCCATGTACATATGGATAACATCCTTCCAAAATCAGACAGATCTTCAATTATCTCACCTTACTTCTTTTGTTCATACATTTTTATCTGTTATTGCCCGGTTTTTATTATAACCTGGTCTGAATTCGCATGGAGCAGATACAGATTTCCGGTAACAGGTATCAGTTCGCCGCCCTGTGTGCTTTCCGGTACTCCTTTGTTCATTCTTATCATAATATAGGCTTCATCATAAAAATTTTCAAGCTCAAGACGTATCTCCTGCTCTGATATTTCTTTGTTTATTACCAGAGCCCCATACCTCTGTATCGCTCCTGAGAGCTCAGATCCTGTCAGATTTCTCAGACACGGTGCTGAGGTATACAGCCAGTCCATATATTCATCCAGACGGTTTTTCAGCTTTTCCCAGCCCAGCTTTGCACCTCTGTCCTCATCCAGAAGATCATCAGGATGCATAAAATGTGTATTTACAAAATGCATGTTCAGCTCGGACAGAGCTGACAGTTCCATATAATCATCAATAACTGCACCGGAAATAATACGCGGCTGTTCCACGATCCCGTCTTCAGCAACCTCAAATTCCTGTGTATATGCCATTTCTCCGGCATAATAATTGCTTGCGATGGTGCGTATCTCAGGAAATTCCTTTGCAAGCATCTGACGTCCTTTTTCTGACAGCACATTAGATGGCGGAACATAGACAGACAATTCTGTTCCCGGAAACATCTCTTTTCCAAATCTGATCAGTTCAGTCATAGCCTTTTTCATGGCATCATAGTTCTTCCATGTCTTATATGGAAGGATATCTCCGTAATCTGTGTCAGACAGACTCAGCGGCTGATGATTGTATCCGTGATATCCCAGTTCTCCCCCCTGATGAAGCAGCATATTTCCAAAATACTGAAATCTCTGTATATCATTCTGTTCTTCAATATTTCCTGACACATCATCCTCATAATTATCAATGATCACACCTGTATATTTTACACCGTGATCATCTGCCATATCCAGCATATCCGGCCACCAGATATTTGTATAAAATTCTTTGATACTTGTACCATAATCACGTTTAATGTATGTCCCATCTCCGCTTGGTACCGGAGATGGAAAATCGTCCAGATAAAATACTGAACCGTCAATTACAGGATAAACCATTACATCCGTGAGCAGGCTGTAGGATGCCGCAAAAAATCCTCTTGTGGCTTTTTCGCATAATCCAAAATTATCCACTACAAATTTACCCTTTCCGTAATTGTTTTCCCATACAAGCGGAACCTTCTTTTCATCATCTGTCCACGCATAAACCTTTGCCCTGTCTCCGACACTTACCTCCCAGGCAGAATCATATGCATCCGGAATATGGTAGGTTCTTCCTCCTCCGATCATAAAATCCTCATCAATGTAAATTTTATCTACCAGAACATTACCATAATCAGAATCCGTAATTCCCAGCTTCTGTTCAATGATCGAGACATAAACATCCTTCTGAAGAGTCAGTGCAAAGAGAACATTTCCACCTTTTTCCACCCAGTTTCCAATCTTTATAACTGTCTCCTTCAGAGGATTCAGATCTGACATCAATACAACTATGGTTTCGTAATCTGAAAAATCAGGGATCTCATCCTTCTGGATGTCTGCCAGTGTAACACCTATTTTCATATCCATGAAAATTCTTTCAAACTGCTTCCAGGCTTCCTCACTGTCTTGCCGGCTGCTGTCCATCAGCACCAGACAGCTGGTCTTCAGACTTTTTACCGCCTGTTTTTCAATTACTGTTTCATCTCTATCCAGATATGCTCTTTTTTTGAGATCTGCCTGATACTGTATTCCTGTTCTCTCTGCCCATAATACTGTACTGATCGCCAGAAATATCACCAGTATAACAGTCAGCCCCTTAAACCGGAAAGACTGTATATATTTTATGATTCCTGCCAAAAAGCCAGTGCCTCCTTTCCTTCCGCTGACAGATAAATATTCTCCTGCCGGATCTGTTTTAATGTTTCTTTCAGTTCTCTTCCAAGCTCACATTCAGCACAGTATCTGATCTTCAATATCCAGTACTCTTCATTTCTGTGCCACTTTTCATCCATTCGTTCCAGATTCTCCCTCACCTGGTCATATTGCTTCATCAGCATCAGATTTTTTACCAGACATACATATGTATGCAGATCTTCTTTATACTTAAGTTTTTGTGTGAGAAGCTTTATATACTGATTTCTCTGCACCATTTCCATCTGTCCTTCCAGAAGCCCCTGGGATAAATATTCATCCAGAAAATCACAATATTCGGAAATGATCTTCTGATTTTCCGGCTCTGCTGCATATCTGTACTCTATCTGCTGCAATCTGCCTTCATATTCTTTGGAAAGCTCTACCATTCCCGTGATCGCATAGTGCACAACTTCCACATCCTCATTCATCCTTGCCTGTTTAAGCAGATCAATATAATCCCCGGGATCATCATTAAGCACATTCATGATCAGATCACGCCTCATGCCTGCCTCATTGATCAGCAGCGCTTCCTCCAACGGTACAATATTTTTATCGCTCTCTTCCCTGGGTACAATAATACTCCTGTAAATTTCTTCATTGATCTTCAGCTTTTCCACTCCGATCTCATGCTTATGATCCCTGCGAAAAAGGATCTGAAAATGCAGGAGCAATACACAGACTGTTCCCCATACCGGTACAAAGACCACAGGAAACATCAGGTATTTCTTTACCTTCAGCAAACGGGTCTTTATCCCTATCCATACAAAAGTACAGCAGAGTATATGCAATATGATAAAAAGAGTCCCTGTTATATTCTCTGTCATTTCATATCTCCCATGTTTTCTGTGTATCTGTCACTGTACAGTGAAGTCCACTGTTTTCAAGACGTTCAAGTACAACCGGCAAAGTAGTGGGATCTGCCTGAGCCAGTATAAGATAAAGCTGTCCATCGTCGGATATTCCAAGAACATCTTTTTCCCGGATCTTACACTTTAATATCTCATCCAGTTCTTCCAATGTCATTTGTGGATTCCCGATTCTGACCAGAACATAGGAACCCATCTTCTCTTCTCTCATAGAATGAAACAGTTTCAGTCTCTCCAGAAAATAATCCGGCTTCAGTATATGCGTTCCTTCCACATACTCTCGGTCTCTGACAGCATCCTGATAGTCCAGAGCACGCAACAGGGAAACTTCCACCATTCCGCACAGGATCTTGATCAGATTCAGATAGTACAGGGTCATCTGACTGCCGGATGCTTTCTGGATAAATAGCAGCATCACAAGCTCTCCCTTTCTTCTTATACCTGCTATATATGCAGGATATCCTGTAAGCAGCTCCTTATTTCTCCAGACTTCACCCTTATCCAATGTTTCCACTGTCTCCAGGTACTCTTCGATCCGTATGGAAGCAGGCACATTTTTACGAATCTCAGGTGATGCCATTTCCAGTCTTCCAAAACGCTTCCGGGAATCCAGAGAATAAAATATGATCGAATGATTCTCCAGCACCTCCTCCATTACCTGTATAGTTTCAATAAACAATTTCTGTGGCTGTATCACATCAAGCTTTCTTGTAATATCAAAGATCTTTCCAAAGCTGTCTTTACTTCCAAGGATCTGTTTCTTATATTGCTTTTTGTCCTGAAGTGTTTCCTGATACAGTTCCTGCATAAAGAAAAATTTTTCCTGAAGCAGACTGTTCTCTTTTGTGACAAATTCTATATCTTCTTCATTTTTCAGCCTTACATAACCGCAGATAGCTCCCACAGCAAAATAAAAAATAAACGGAATCCAGTTGGAAACTTCATAAAATAAAGTGTATATATTTACATTTTCCTGCATGTATGCAGCGATCAGAGAACATGCTTCCAGAGCTGCTGCTGTTATTCCATAATTGATCCCATAAAGACTTCCCATGAGAACAATAAATACAAGCCTCAGATCTATCATTTTAAACTGCACATATGTTCCTGTATATTTATTCAGAAACTCAAACAGAATAAATCCAACAGCCAGTTCCAGAATACGGACCGGTAATGTATACTCGGAAATCCAGCGCCTGATATGCGCAAAACGCCCCGGGTTCAGATTTAATACTTCCCTGTAGCGCTGATACATTTCCGGAATATCCTCAAGGACAGAGATTTTGGGAAACCATCCATACTGATACCTTATAACCCCGTCATCCGGCAACACTTTATAAACCTGACTGTTATGTCTGTATTCCACATCTGTTCCTGCAGAGACTGTCTGCCTTAGCTTTTTCTCCAGATCACAGAAAGTCTCACCAAAACAATCAGGAACATTCAGATAACATTCTGTCCCCCAGTTATCATAAATTTTATAGATCAGTTCTGCCAGATCATCCACACACAGAAAATAAATATTCTGTTCCGGTGATTCTTCAAAAACAATTTTATTATTTTCTTCTGCCTGCGTAAACAGCTTATAAAAAAAATCTTTCGGATATACCGATGAATACAAATGGGGGATCCTCAGGATCTTTATATTTATCTGATACATCTTTCCATAATCTGCAACGATTTTTTCTGCTGCAGATACCAGAAGTGTTTTTCCAGTTGTGACATTAAAGATACTCTCCTGACCTGTCAGATACAACATCCGCAGTTCTTTATTCTCTTTACACAACTGAAGTATCTGTCTCAGCTGTTCCAGTTCTCCCTGCATCTGACCATGCATAGTCAGATAATTGGAGAAGTAAATGATTCTGTCAAAGGCACATGTTTCAAAGATATCTCTCAGTTCTTTCTCTTCTTTGATAAATGGATGGGAAAACAGCTTTTTCTTTCTGTCTGATTTCAGCATCTCATTTCCCAGTACTACTACATCACATTCAGGAAATGCTTCTTCTATAAATGCTTCTGTTATATATCCTGTATTTCCCGCCAGTAATACTTCCATAGTTTATTCACCTCTGCTTTAGAGTATAGTATTGGCAAACTCACTCCAGATTATTTTGCAGTGTACTTAGCAGTTCCTCGATAACAATCGGCTTGGATAAAAATCCATCCATACCATATTTCAGTGCTTTTTTTCTGTCTTCATCAAAAGCATTGGCAGTCATGGCAAGTATTGTAATCCCGGCCAGTGCAGGATCATCCAATGCACGAATCTGCTCAGTGGCCTCATATCCGTTCATTACAGGCATCTGCACATCCATCAGCACCAGATCATAATCACCTGGCATTGATTTTTTAACTTTTTCCACTGCTTCTGCTCCGTTTTCTGCTGTATCAACCTGGAATCCATATTCATTAAGGATCTCCACCGCAATCTCACTGTTCAGTTCATTGTCTTCCACAAGCAGTATACACTTACCTCTGAAATCTGAATCTGCTGCCGGAAAAATATTCTCCTCTGTCTCTGCCTGTTTCTGACCAATAGCAGCCATCAGAGTCTCCCTGATATCTGACATAAACATTGGTTTCGCACAAAATGCAGTTACGCCTGCTGCTCTGGCTTCCACTTCAATATCTGACCAGTCATAAGCAGTCAGGATAATGATCGGCGTATCGTCACCAAGACTGCGGAT
>CAKSAW010000020.1 GCA_934437695.1 uncultured Blautia sp.
ATTATAGTTTGCTAGGGGCGAAACCCTTAACGATAAATTTTTTTACAATTAGCAGGAGGAAAATAAAATGGCTAACAAGATTTTTTATCAGGAAGATTGTAATTTAAGCTTACTGGATGGTAAAAAAATTGCAATTATTGGATACGGAAGCCAGGGACATGCACATGCTCTGAACTTAAAGGAATCCGGATGTGATGTCATTATCGGTCTTTACGAAGGCAGCAAATCCTGGAAGAAAGCTGAAGAGCAGGGCTTTAAGGTATATACAGCAGCTGAAGCAGCTAAACAGGCAGATATCATCATGATTCTTATCAATGATGAGAAACAGGCTAAACTTTACAAAGAATCTATCGAACCAAACCTTGAAGAAGGCAACATGTTAATGTTTGCTCATGGTTTCAACATCCATTTTGGATGCATCAAACCTCCGAAATATGTTGACGTTACAATGATCGCACCTAAAGGACCTGGACATACTGTAAGAAGCGAATATCAGGCTGGAAAAGGTGTTCCTTGTCTGATCGCTGTAGAGCAGGATGCTACAGGTAAAGCTCAGGATATCGCACTTGCATATGCACTTGGTATTGGCGGAGCAAGAGCAGGTGTTCTTGAAACAACATTCCGTACAGAAACAGAGACAGACCTCTTTGGTGAGCAGGCTGTACTTTGCGGTGGTGTATGTGCTCTTATGCAGGCTGGTTTCGAAACACTTGTTGAAGCTGGTTATGACCCGAGAAATGCATACTTTGAATGTATTCATGAAATGAAACTGATCGTAGACCTGATCTATCAGTCAGGATTCGCAGGAATGAGATATTCTATCTCCAACACTGCTGAATATGGCGATTACATCACAGGACCTAAGATCATCACAGAAGATACAAAGAAAGCTATGAAGAAAGTTCTTTCTGATATCCAGGATGGTACATTTGCAAAAGACTTCTTACTTGATATGTCTGATGCAGGTGCACAGGTTCACTTCAAAGCTATGAGAAAATTAGCTTCCGAACATCAGTCTGAAAAAGTTGGCGAAGAGATCCGTAAACTTTACAGCTGGAATGGCGAAGACAAACTTATCAATAACTAATCTGAAGTATGACATAAACAAATCCCCTCGCATTGTGCGGGGGGATTTGTTTATGTTATAGGAAATTATTCCGTAATGTTCCTATAACATAAAAAATGTCACAAAGATACAGATAACTATTGTAACTCTACAAGCTGTCCTGTTTCTGCATCATATCTGCAGTATTTACCATTTCCGGAGATAAATGGCTGATATGTATTGCTTTTGTTATCTTTCAGATATACGATTCCTGTAGCGATCATTTCAACAAGTGAGAAACGTTCACTGAGACTGGAAATCCATTTGTATGTCTTGTTTTTTGAAGATCCGGCCATAACCATGCTGTATGCATGTCCGTCTTCAGATGCTTCCAGAGTGAAGTATACCTTCTCTGCTTTGTCAGGCGCATCGAAAACCTGGCTTGTAATATAGGAAGAGAAATTAGTCTCTACAAAATTACGGAAGGTTTTTAAGTTATAGGTGATTCCGGACACTTCGTCTGTGATCTTATCTCCGCGTTCCAGACGTGTTTTGATGACCTTTAAGACTTCTATAGTCCAGTTGATAAATGAGATGCTGCTGTAGTTCATACTTTCCAACAGCTGCTCGATCAGTTTCCGGGACAGGATGCTGGAGCGCACTGCCTCGTCATAAAGTTTTTTGTTCATGGCATTTCCCTCTTTTTCATTATATTTTGGCATTTCCGCATATTTATATGTTATAATAATTATAAATCTGAATATTGTAAAATGCAACAAAAAGCATAGAAAATGACAGAAAAAATTGTGAATATATTACTATATTTGCCGGTGAAATATGGATAATAAACTGCAGACAGTTATTTGTCTATAAATAGTTATCTGTTTATAAGTAAGCAGAGAGACGGATGATTTTATCTGCCTGACAATCAATGATAAAAAAGGAGATTCGAAATGGAAATAGAAGAAGAGTTTATTTCAGGTTTTTGCAGGACATGTAACGGAGGGCAGACAGTCTGCTGTGAGTATACTGTGGAGGGAGCTAAAAGAATCCTGACATTTATGGACTGTGCACATGAAAGATGTCTGAATCATGCGGCCTGTGAAATTTATAAACAGGCGCATGAGATGGAGAGACAGTAATCCTGTCACATCTGTAATATCAGACAATTATCTTAAGAATAAAGCAGTGGTCAGAGACAGTGAACTGACATTGCCCATTTAACTGATCAACATAATAAATAATACTTTTTACCCCTATTCCGTGGCCATCCCTGTTGGAAACAGGAATACCGTCTGCAAATTCAGGGATTTTTTCAACAGGATTTTCAATCTGCAGCAGAAGATGATTTTTTTTCTGGGAAACAGTAAGTCTGGCCCATTTAGAACTTATATCCATCTGTTCCAGTGCATGCATGGAATTTTCCAGTGCATTTGACAGAATAGTACAGATGGCAAGGTCAGAACAGGGCAGTTCTTTTCCTGTGGAGATATTGCATTCAAGGGAAAATCCCTTATCTGTAAAACGTGAACAATAAATGGAAATTACAGAATTAAGCATTTCATTTCCTGAATATCTGGCAATGACTGTATCATCATATGCAGAACTGATTTCTCTGATATATTCCTCCGCCTTTCCCGGATGCTCGTTCTGCAGCTGAGTCAGGATGATATTCAGATGATGACGCATATCATGGCGGAGGATTGCCAGCTTCTGGCTGCTGATCTTAACCTGGTCGATCTCCTTTTGCATAGACTGAAGCTGGATCTCTCTAAGGTCATTATAGTGTTTCAGTTCCTGCTTGTTCTCATATTCTCTGAAATAGATCATGAGAAAGATCAGATAGGCAATACAGAAGGCAAAGCTCATAAATTCAACTACAGCCTTGTTTCCGGAATATAAGAGACTGGAAAATTTGGTAACTGCGTAGTCGAAAATATAATACACAAAGGGAAGAAATCCTATAATACTGAGTTCCCGCGGGTCTTTTGCAAAAATTGCCCTTGTGGAACGGAAAACATATCTGTAAAGAAATATAAATGTTCCAAGTGTGGTCAGTATTCTTGCAGAATAGTAGCACAAGTCAATACCCGTTACGCTCAGAACAAATAATCCGATCCAGTTGCTTAGCTGACAGCATAGATATGCAGAGAAAACTGAAATACCGGAAGATATCAGCGGATATTTATAATGCAGAGACAGGAATAAGATTAAAGGCAGATGCACGATCAGAGGGTATGACTGCTGTGCAGCTGCCTCTCCGGACAGTGCAGAAATAACCAGATATAAACCTCCCTGAATGCAAAACAAAAGGAATAATGTCAGAATATTCTTCTTATTTGACTTTATACCAAGAAAAAATGCAGAACAGTAGATTCCAAAAAGTAAAGTGGTGATATTGTGGGTGGCAGATAGAAACTGCAGCATAACAGTACCTCCGTCTGTTGTAATAAATTAAATGTCCGCAGGCAGATTGCAGATATGAAGAAGCAGATATATATGGCTGAAACAGATGCCACATATATCTGCTTTCTGATTTTACGTTTCTGATTTCGGATATATGGCTGTAAGTTATTTGTTCACGTCAATATAACTGTACAGAGTATATTTGGAAATTCCGAAGTAGTTCGCAACCTTATCCCCGGATTTGGTGATAAGAAAAGCTCCTGCATCATTTAAGAACTGGATCGCAGTAACCTTATCTTCCTTATTCATCAGAGGAACAGGTTTTCCTACTAAGGCAACAGACTCTTCAATCAGATGATCCAGAAGGTCATTGACATTGTGAGTAATCTCCTTGGGTTTCTCTTCTTTATCTTCCGGAGTAACAAGAGAATGAAGAGCAGATTCAATCATGGTAAGCTTGGTGATGTCATAATTAATCCCAAAAACATAATGTAGAGAACCATCATCGTCATGAATGTAGGAAGTGCTGCATTTCAGGATTTTTCCATCAGCTGTTTTCATTAAATAACCGGTATGGTCTTCGGGTGTTGCCCCCTTTTCCTGATTACGGATCGCATCAAAAACCGCACTGGATGGTCCGTCTCCGATATCTCTGTTTGTAACATGTCCGTTTACGATATAAACGATTGAATGATCTGGTTCCGCAGTTTTCAGATCATGGATCACTACTTCACAGTCAGGACCGAACTGAGAAGCAAGATCAGCGGCGATTTGTTTTAATACAGTAAGCCGTCCCATTTAATTCCCTCCTGAATAAACAAATTTTAACCGAAGTTGTTTTCTATATTCTAACATAAAAAAATGAAAATAAAAAGAGCATTAAAAAAATAAATGTGAATACCTTAAAAAAATTGTAAATATTTTCTGAAATCGTTGAAGTGCTATACAAATAGTGGTATATTTTACACATAGTACAACAAAGAAAGGGGCGTCAGAAGCAGTGAAAACTTTACTGAAAAATGGTACAGTGGTATCGGGGGATATGTCTGTCAGAGAAGATGTTCTGATAGAGGGAGAGAAGATCATAAAGGTCGGTCAGGATCTGGAAGCAGAAGATGCACAGATAATAGATGTCAGTGGAAAATTACTTTTTCCGGGATTTATAGATGGCCATACTCATTTTGACCTGGAAGTGGCAGGAACAGTGACTGCAGATGATTTTGAGACAGGGACAAGAGCTGCCATTGCAGGCGGAACTACTCTGGTGATCGATTATGCATCTCAGGACAAAGGTGGACATACTCTGAAGGAAGGACTTGAGAAGTGGCACGGAAAAGCAGATGGAAAATGTTCCTGTGATTATTCTTTCCATATGTCTGTTGTGGAATGGAATGAAGAGACTGAGAAAGAAATTCAGGATATGATAGATGAGGGGATTACCAGCTTTAAGCTTTACATGACTTATCCTGCAATGATTGTAGATGACAGTGATCTTTACAGAATCATTAAGAAGTTAAATGAATACGGATGCTTTGCAGGGGTACACTGTGAGAATGCAGGCACTATTGATGCGCTGATCGCAGAGGCAAAGAAGGAAGGACGTCTGGGACCTGAGAATCATCCACTGGTACGTCCGGATATTATGGAAGCAGAGGCGGTTCATCGTCTTCTTGTGATCGCAGATGCTGCAGATGCACCTGTGATGGTGGTACATCTTACCAATAAGAAAGCATTTGAAGAAGTGATGCGTGCCAGAATGAACGGACAGAAGGTATATGCGGAAACCTGCCCGCAGTATCTGCTTCTGGATGACAGTGTGTATTCAAAACCGGATTTTGAAGGTGCAAAATATATATGTGCACCTCCGATCCGTAAGAAAGCAGATCAGGACTGTCTGTGGAAAGCGCTGGCAAATGACCAGATCCAGACTGTTGCCACAGATCAGTGCAGCTTTACCATGGAGCAGAAAGCACTGGGCAAAGAAGATTTTACAAAGATCCCGGGAGGACTTCCGGGTGTTCAGACAAGAGGAACTCTTCTTTATACTTATGGAGTACGTACAGGAAAGATCACGCAGGAACAGATGTGCCGTCTGTTAAGTGAGAATGCGGCGAAGCTTTACGGTGTTTATCCCAATAAGGGTGTGATCCGTGAAGGCAGTGATGCAGATATTGTTGTATTTGATCCGGAGAAAGAGAATGTGATTTCTGCAAAGACACATCTGTATAATACAGATAATAATCCGTTTGAGGGCTTTGAGCTTCATGGAGATATCGAAAGTGTATATTTAAGAGGTGCTCATGTGGTACAGGATGGAAAAGTAATTCTGGAGAAAACAGGGAAGTATATCAAACGTGGTAAAAAACAACTGTAAATCTTAAAAAAACCAGGATAATATAAATGGAAGAATGAATAAGAGGTAAACTGAAATGAGACATGAAGTAGATGCAATGGGAAAGCAGTGTCCGATTCCTGTAGTGATGACAAAGAAAGCGATTGACGGGGCAGCAGTCGGTGATGAGATCAAAATTCTGGTTGATAATGAAACAGCAGTAAACAATCTGAGCAGACTTGCAAATAAATCAGGTTGTACGTTTGTATCTGAGAAACTGGAACATAAAAAATATCAGGTGAAAATGACAGTTCAGACAGAACAGTCCGGCAGAGATTTGAACGAAGAAGAATTTGTCTGTGAAATACCGAATAAAAAAGTAATGGCAGCAGTGATCTCTTCTGATGTTATGGGAAGTGGTGATGATGAGCTGGGAAAGATATTGATCAGGGGATTTATCTATGCTCTTTCTCAAATGGAAACACTTCCGGATACAGTCCTTTTTTATAATGGAGGTGCAAAGCTTACAACAGAAGGATCTGAGAGCCTTGAAGATCTGAAGAAAATGGAAGAAGAGGGAGTGGAGATCCTGACCTGTGGTACCTGTCTGAAACACTACGGTCTTATGGAAAAACTGATGGTGGGAAAAGTTACAGATATGTATACTATAACAGAACGTATGACAGGGGCAGATAAGGTAATCCGTCCGTAAAACAGAGAAAACCATCATATGCATGTAAGAATATACATATGATGGTTTTATAAATATCTGCCATGTATTTTGTATATCATTATAAACTTACAGCTCAATGTGGATGTGCTGTTCTCTGATATCGTGGCGTTTGGCATATCCTGTAAGGATCAGAGCCAGGGCACCGTCACCTGTTACATTGCAGGCTGTTCCGAAACTGTCCTGAAGAGCAAAGATAGTAAGCATCAGAGCTGTACCGGCATCCCCGAATTTCAGGATACCTGTGATGATGCCGAGAGATGCCATAACAGTACCTCCGGGCACGCCCGGAGCGCCGATGGCAAAAACACCAAGCAGGACACAGAAAAGAACAATGGTTCCAGGTGCAGGTACAGCGCCATACAGGATCTTTGATACAGCCATACAGAAGAATACTTCTGTGAGAACAGATCCGCAGAGATGGATATTGGCAAACAGAGGGATACCAAAATCCACCATATCTTTTCTCAGAGGTTTTGCTTTACGTGCACATCTGAGGGCGACAGGAAGTGTGGCAGCAGATGACATAGTGCCTATGGCTGTAAGATAGGCAGGACCATAGTATTTTATGACTTCAGCAGGATTTTCTCCGGAATAAATCCCCGCAATTATATACAGCAGAGCTATCCAGACTGCATGTCCTGCCAGGACGATCACAATTACCTGGAGAAATACAGGAAGCTGTCTGGTGATCGTTCCTTCATATGCAAGTGAACAGAAACTCAGTCCGATAAACAATGGAAGGATCGGGATGATAACTTTTGCTATAATAGCAAGTACGATATTCTGGAATTCCTCAAGAAAAGAGGAAATCAGGCGGGCTTTTGTCCATGCAGCCGCAAGTCCGAGCATAACAGACAGTACAAGTGCACTCATAACAGGCATGATCTGTGGGATGGAGAGTTCGAAGATCACTTCGGGCAGAGTCTTGAGGTGATCTGCAGTGGGGCTGATGGATAAATGCGGGATCAGTATATATCCGGATAATGCGGAGAATAAAGCTGCTCCTAATGAGGAAGCATAAGCAATACAGACTGCGATCCCCAGCATTCTGGAAGCATTATTGCCAAGATGAGTGATGGATGGTGCGATAAATCCTATGATGATCAGTGGAATGCAGAAATTGATCAGCTGGCTGAGTATATATTTTAATGTCACAACTACATTCAGTACGGCAGTTGTAACAGCTGTTTCATCTATTATATTCAGAAGAAGTCCTGTACAGATGCCAAGAGCTACGCCTACAAGTAATCTGAATGGAAGACTGTGCAAAAAATTGTTTTTTTTCATGGTGTTTCCCCCTTTTTTCGTCAGTTAATTATAATATATAATGAAGTCAGGGTCAAAAGATATTTTGTATTATGTGGAAACAGGAGAGATTTATGTATAAAAGAATTTATCAGATTTTGGAAGAAACAGGAAAAGTAAAAACAGCAATGGTTTTAAGCGGAAGTCACAGGGGAGAAAAATGTCTGATAAAGGAAAGCCATTGTATATCTTTTAATGAAAATAAAGGAGATTTCTGGAAAGAATACGAAACTGCTCTGGCGCAATGCCAGGATACAGAGGTTATCCATATTGGAGATACAGACTTTTTTGTGGAGATTTATATGAAAAATCCTCATCTTATTATTTTGGGAGGAGGACATGTTTCTCAGCCTGTGTCAAAAATCGGAAAAATGCTGGGCTTTCATGTGACAGTTATGGATGACAGGAAAGATTTTGTAACTGAGGAGAGATTTCCGGATGCAGATTGTCTGCTTACAGGCAGTTTTGACGAAATTTCGGACAGGATACCGGCTTATGAAAACGCTTACTATGTGATCGTGACAAGAGGGCATCTTGGGGACAGTGTATGTGCAAGGCAGATCATGAAGCGCCCATATGCTTATCTTGGGATGATAGGAAGCAGAAACAAAGTGAGACTTACCAGGGAAAAATTGCTCGGGGAAGGTTTCAGTGAAGAACAGGTTGGCAGTATCCATGCACCTATAGGTTTGCCCATCGGTGGAAATATGCCTGCTGAGGTTGCAGTAAGTATTGCTGCTGAGATTGTTCAGGAAAAGAATAAATACAATGTTTCTTATATTGATGAAGCTGTGGAAAAAGCTGTCCTTGAGAAGGAACACGGAATTATGATCACGATCATATCAAAAAAAGGTTCTTCCCCAAGAGGAACGGGAAGTAAAATGTTTCTGGACAGAGAGGGAAAACAGCATGGAAGCATAGGTGGCGGAAATGTAGAATTCCAGGCTTTTAAACATGGGCCTGAAGCACAGCATGGAGAAATAAGAAAATATAATCTGTCCAATCAGGGCGGTGCAGATCTGGGTATGATCTGTGGCGGTGAGGTGGAAGTTCTCTATGAAGTGATTTGACTTGCATATTGAGTAAGAATCGTGTATATTAATACGTAAAGCAAACGTAGAAAACACGAGGAGACATGCGTGTTTGATAAAGGAGGATTCTACTTATGAAAAAATCACTTTGGCTGGTTCTTGTATTAGGACTTGCATTTGCTGTTCAGGGATGCGGATTTGATCCTACTATTGATTCCAGCGTTATGATCGTTAAAGTAACACCTACACCGGAGGTAACACCAACACCTGAGGCTGCAGAAGCAACGCCAACACCTGAGGCAACACCAACACCTGCAGCAGAGCAGACAGCCAGTGGTGTGAAAGTAGAAGTGAAGTCCGGCACCTATTATGCAGCTGCAGAGTTAAATCTTCGTTCTGATGCAAGTGCAGATGCAGATCTGGTTTCAAGCGTGGCAGCAGGAACTCAGCTGAACAGTACAGGTGTATGTGAGAACGGATGGATCCGTGTGGATTATAATGGACAGACATGCTATGCCAGCGGAGATTTTGTGACAACAACAGCTCCGGCAACAGATGCAGTAGCTGATACATCTGATGCAAGTGCAGAATAATCGATATACTTCGCATATTGACCGGATGAAAACAGAGTGAACAGCAGCCTGGATGCAGGCTGTAATAATAAAAAGCAGAAGCTATATGAGATAAATAACTCAGATAACTTCTGCTTTTTTGTTGCCTGTCTGATTTACTGCGGATAGACAAGTCTGTCAGGTTTGATATCATAAAGGACTTCATCAAGGAATTTTTTGGCCAGATATTTTGCCATAGGCAAATTCATATCAAGGTAATTTCCACAGTCTTTGGCAGATGCTCCCGGAACCTCTCCCTCAAAATCACGGATAAATTCAAATGTCTCGATCATAAGAGGAACAATATCTTTTGATTCATAGTCTCCGTTTAAGAGAAGATAATTGCCTGTACGACATCCCATTGGTCCCCAGTAGATCATCTTAGATCCGAATTCTTTGTGATTCCTGAGAAAAGTAGCTGCCAGGTGCTCGATAGTGTGAAGCTCTGCTGTATTCATAACAGGCTCTTCATTAGGAGAAGTCATGCGGATATCAAAAGTAGTGATCACGCTGCTGCCTGCAGGATCCTTACGGGAAACATAAACTCCCGGCTGTAATTTAATATGATCAATGGTAAAACTGGTTATTTTTTCCATTTTGGATTCCTCGCTTTCATTTGTGATTTTTGTATTATTTTAACAGGCGACAAAGAGGAAGTAAATACAGTAACTGTTAACAATCTGAACATTTTGTGAAAAGAGTTGTTTTTTTTCTGAGATAGGGTATAATCAGATAAGATTGTGTTTCAGTAATGAGTCAGTTGGAACAGAAGAATTTCGGAGGTAGAGAAAATGAAAAGAAAGTTACTTGCAGCACTTTGTATTACAACTATGTCAGCAAGCTTGCTGGCAGGATGTGGCAGCAGTGATAAAGCAGATGAAAATACAAAGACAGAAGAAACAACAAAAGAAGAGTCTTCTGAACAGGAAGAAACAGTGACACCTGCAGAGCCTTCAGACAGCAGTGACACAGTAAGTGAGGAAGATGCAGAGAAGGCAGGATTCACTGACGGATCTGAAGAAGAAAAAACGGAAGAAGAAACTGCTGAAGAGGAAAAAGATGACAAAGACAGCAGTACAGGTGTGCTTCTGGATACTTCCAAAGAACTGACAGGAACTCATCACGCAGAGATCGAAGTGAAGGATTACGGAACTATTGATGTGGAGCTTGACGCAGATACAGCACCGATCACAGTAACAAATTTTGTAAAGCTTGCGCAGGAAGGATTCTATGACGGTCTGACATTCCACCGCATTATAGAAGGCTTTATGATCCAGGGTGGTGATCCTAACGGAAATGGAACAGGCGGATCAGATGAGAATATTAAGGGTGAGTTCAGCAGCAATGGAATAGATAATGATATTTCTCATACAAGAGGAACCATCTCCATGGCAAGAGCCAGTGACCCTGACAGTGGAAGCTCCCAGTTCTTTATCGTGCAGGCAGACAGCACATTCCTTGATGGGGATTATGCAGGATTCGGTCATGTAACAAGTGGTATGGATATTGTTGATAAAATCTGTGAAGATGCAAAACCAACAGATGGAAACGGAACAATTCCGACAGCTGAACAGCCGGTTATTGAAAAAGTTAAGATCACAGACTGATAACAGGTCCTTAGAGACTTATAGAGATATGCGTTTATAAATTAAAGCAGCGGGAAAGAAGTGGATAGAAATTCTTTCCCGCTGTTTTTAATTTTTGATAATAAGCACAGGTATTGGCGGATTGTTGGGGCGGTTATAATAATCGCTTCTGATCACCAGATATTTATGAGGGTCCAGTTCCTTCAGCCATGCCAGGATCTGGTCTCTTTCCTGGAATCCGGAGTCACCGCCACTGTAAATACAAAGAGAGATCATTCCCTCCTTTTTCAGAAGGGTCAGAGCCTGAGTCAGAGCCTGGATACTGGTATCTCCTCTGGTTGAAAGTGAATGATCTCCTCCGGGCAGATAGCCGAAATTAAAGACAATACAGCTTACACTGTCCGGCTCTGCATATTCTGCCATATTTGCATGAGATTCCAGAAACAGAGTATAATTTTGGGGAGCATGTTCTGTTTTGAGTTTTTTTTCAGTTGCATCCAGAGCCTGTTTCTGAATATCAAAAGCCAGAACCTTTCCTGATTCTCCACACAACTGTGACAGAAGAAGGGTATCATTTCCTTTTCCCATTGTAGCATCAATACACAGGTCTCCTTCCCGCACCTGCTGACGTATAAAATTCGCACACCACTGTGTGATCTGATAATTCTTCATAAATGCTTCTCCTGATATTATAGTGATTTTTAAACACTCTTCAAATCATAAAGAGTAATGTTATGTTACTGTAACATATATGGAAAGAAATTCCAAGGATGTGCAGGGGAATAACAGTAATGTAAAGTAGTTACTGTTCACATACCACTATCCCGCGAGGTGTTTTGGCATGAATATGCCAAAATCCCGAGACATACAAGCCAAAATTCCATTGCCGCAGGCAATCTGGAATGAATTTTGGCTACGTTACTGAGAACGGAGTGAACAGTAACGTAAAGTAAAATTGTTTTGTAAAGAAAACAAATCCTATATTGCATTTTTTATAATAATCAGTCTATAATAAGGAGAATTGTCTTAAGAAACGGTAATGATCCGGAGAAAGAGGTAGAGAAATGACATTGGAAGGAAAGACAGTATTATTAGGAGTGACAGGCAGCATCGCAGCCTATAAGATCGCATATCTTGCAAGTGCACTGAAAAAGAGGCATGCAGATGTTCATGTACTGATGACAGAGAATGCTGTGAACTTTATCAATCCCATCACCTTTGAGACTCTTACAGGTAATAAATGTCTGGTAGATACTTTTGACCGGAATTTTCAGTTTCAGGTAGAGCACGTATCTATTGCAAAGAAAGCTGATGTAGTGATGATCGCACCGGCAAGTGCCAATGTGATCGGAAAGCTGGCTCATGGAATTGCAGATGATATGCTTACTACTACGATCATGGCATGTAAATGTAAGAAATTCATATCACCTGCCATGAACACAAATATGTTTGAGAATCCTGTTGTGCAGGATAACCTTAAGATCCTGGAGCATTATGGCTATGAAGTGATCGCTCCTGCAAGCGGTTATCTGGCATGTGGTGATACCGGTGCAGGCAAGATGCCGGAACCTGAGACATTACTTGCTTATATTGAGAGAGAAACTGCCTGTGAGAAAGATTTGAAAGGTAAGAAAATTCTGGTAACAGCAGGTCCGACACAGGAAGCAATCGATCCTGTACGATATATCACAAATCATTCTTCAGGAAAAATGGGTTATGCTATTGCTAAAGCTGCAATGCTTCGTGGTGCAGATGTTACGCTTGTAAGTGGACGTACTGCCATAGAACCTCCTATGTTTGTAAATCTGGTTCCTGTTGTGACTGCAAAGGATATGTACGAAGCTGTAACTTCTGTCAGCAGTAAACAGGATATTATTATCAAGGCAGCTGCAGTTGCAGACTATCGTCCGGTGAAAGTCAGCGACGAGAAGGTCAAAAAAAGTGACGGACAGATGTCCATAGAATTAGAGAGAACAGACGATATCCTGAAGTATCTGGGAGAGCACAAGAGAGAGGGACAGTTTCTCTGTGGATTTTCCATGGAGACCCAGAATATGATCGGTAATTCCAGAGTCAAGCTTACAAAGAAGAACCTGGATATGGTGGCTGCCAACAATGTAAAGGTGGAAGGCGCCGGATTTCAGGGAGATACCAATGTGCTGACTCTGATTACACAGGATGAGGAAGTATCACTCCCGCTTATGAGCAAGGAGGATGCAGCCCTTAAAATCCTGGATAAAATTCTTCTGCTGAGTTCAGAACAGAAGCAGTAAAGAAGAATATCACTGTATTGTATCCGGAAACGGAACGGTAACAAGGAGGAAAAAATGAAAACAAAGAAATTTACAACGACACAGCTTACTATGCTTGGCCTGATGGCGGCGGTTCTTCTGCTGATGGCCTACACACCACTGGGATATCTGAACATCGGACCACTGGCGATCTCATTTAATGTGATCCCTGTTGCTATTAGTGCAGTGGTACTGGGACCTGCCGGCGGAGCTGTTGCAGGAACTATTTTCGGACTGACAAGTTTTGGACAGTGTATTGGAATCGGTGGTACAAGTGCCATGGGAGCCATGCTGTTTGGCATTAATCCGATCCTGGCATTTCTTCAGAGATTTGTACCACGTCTTCTTGACGGAATCTGCATTGGCTATGTTTATAAGGCTATGCGTAAGAAAACAAATGTATATGTATCCTGTGCAGTCACCGGATTTTTCTCTGCATTCCTGAATACATTATTTTTTATGTCAGCTCTGGTTGGTCTGTTTGGAAATACAGAATATGTACAGGGGCTGATGGGCGGAAGAAATATCATTATCGGATGCTGTATGATGGTTGGTATCAATGCAGTCTGTGAAATGGTATCTTCCACAGTGATCACAGGTGCTGTAGGAGCTGCTCTTTCCAAAGCACACCTGATTCCTGCGCAAAAAGAAGCCAAAACAACTGTTTAGAAATAATTGGAGAATAACAAGTATGATTTTAGCGATTGACATCGGAAATACCAATATTGTAGTTGGATGTATTGATGACAGGAAAACATATTTTATAGAACGTCTTTCTACTAATCGTACAAAGACAGAACTGGAGTATGCTGTAGATTTTAAGAATGTTCTTGATATTTATCATATCAAGAAGGTAGATATTGAAGGCTGTATTATTTCTTCTGTTGTACCGCAGATCACGAATATTGTGAAGCTTGCAGCAGAGAAGATACTTAAGAAGGATGCTATGGTCCTGGGACCTGGTGTAAAGACCGGTCTGAATATTATGATGGATAATCCGGGGCAGCTTGGTGCAGATCAGGTTGCGGATGCAGTTGCAGGTATTGCCAGTTATCCGGTGCCTCTTGTTCTGATTGATATGGGAACTGCAACTAC
>CAKSAW010000021.1 GCA_934437695.1 uncultured Blautia sp.
GCTTTATAGTCCTCATCCACATCATCAGCAAAGGAATCTGTCATTTCTACAGTTCCGATATCTGAAACATATGCCGGGCGGAAAACATCTTCCGGTTTTGCCCACATAGCTGTAACATAATTTGATTCATTATCAGGAGTAAGACCAAGTAATTCTTTCATTCTTGCCTGCCAGTCTGTTACACCTTCTTTATTCTTCTGATACCAATCTTCCAGTTCACCGCCTGTGAATGTCCATACATTTCCCCATTCCAGTTTCACATCAGCACCATCCGGGTAACTATCCGGATATTTATGAAAAGTATATAAAAGAACTCTTCCCTCTTCATCATAAACTGCATAAGGCTCTCCCTCATCCAGACTTACTACAGGAAGAATCTCACCATCCTCGGCAATCATCGCATCTTCTACTGCCTGATCAAAAAGAATCTGCAGATCATCTTCATTCTCAGCAGAAGAATCTGTTTCTTCTGCATCTGTGGCTGTTTCAGCTGCTTCTGTTGTTTCTTCTGCCAGTACACTTACAGATACTCCGCATGATACAACCATTGCAGAAACCAGCAATCCACTCATCATCCACTGCTTCCATAATTTATTCTTCATATAACTGCAACCTCCTTTTACCAGTTTTCTGGTTTAACTGTTTCAAGTATACCATAAAGAATTACTCTTTTTTTGTACATGGAACGAATTGCAAATATCTGGCGTGAAATGTGTTTTACAGAAATATGTTTCACGTGAAACATATTTCCTGTAAAACGCTAAAATGGCATGGGCGAATATTTCGCCCATGCCATCATCCTCATCATATATTCTAATAGTGTAACTGTCCCTGGAGCCATATGATTCCTTTGAATCTACGTCCGATCTTCGGCTCCCCTAACATATCATTTTTGTTGATACAGACATCAAACTGCATATCATTGCATTCTAATGTAAGCTGGCAGATTTCTTCTCCTGTAATAATGTTCTTGAATGTCATAAAATCCAGAATCTCACCCATGACACTATATTGATCACATTCAATTCCATATGGCATGAAATAGGAATCCACTATAGATAAGATATCGTCTGTAACAATTCGTTGAGAAATCATGGAATATGTATCCATATCGTCCATTGTAAGACTTTCCATTGCCTCCTCATCCCCGTTTCTGGCGGCTGCAATGAGATGATTTCTGTTCTTGGTCAGTTCACGTGCTGCTTTTACTGCTTCTTTATCCTTCTCTACAGGAAAAAGAATTTTTCCTTCCTTGGCCAGCCCGGAAAGGGTTAAGGGCTGGCCGCCTGGAAGCATACCGCTTTTTCTGCTTTCCTGCAGATATTCAGCAGCATTCTGAAGATAAAAAATTAATGTAACGCCTATTCTCAGATCGTCACAGGCACCTGCAAAAGATTCCTTCTCTGCATGTCTCTCAATCACGACGCTCTCCTGAGTCGTAATACCTGTTCCGCGAAAAAAGGGGAAATAATAGTCTGGATAAAATACGTTGTTTTCATCATACTGTCCACAGACAGTAATTCCACAATCGCATCCATAATTCTTGGAAAATTCAGCAAATACACCATCCGGGTGATCCTCTATCACAATCTTCTCATCATAGGTTTCCACCACATCCGTGATGATCTGCCTGATACTGCTTCTTTTGGTGATCTTAGAAAAACCAACTGCCCTCAGATAACTGTGCATAAGAACACCTCCCTGAAAAAGCCCGTTCTCCATTAAGCGTGCTTTTTCTCAATCTTTGTCATGCCGCCCATGTATGGCTGCAGAGCTTTCGGAATGCTTACAGATCCGTCTGCGTTCAGGTTGTTTTCCAGGAATGCGATCAGCATTCTAGGCGGTGCTACAACAGTATTGTTTAATGTATGTGCAAGGTATTTGCCATCTTTGCCGTTTACACGGATTTTCAGACGACGAGCCTGTGCATCACCAAGGTTGGAGCAGCTTCCTACTTCGAAATATTTCTTCTGACGTGGAGACCATGCTTCTACGTCGAGAGATTTTACTTTCAGATCTGCCAGGTCACCGGAGCAGCACTCAAGCGTACGAACCGGAATATCAAGAGAACGGAACAGATCTACTGTGTTCTGCCATAATTTATCGAACCACATTGGGCTCTCTTCCGGTTTGCAGACAACGATCATTTCCTGTTTTTCAAACTGATGGATACGATAAACACCTCTCTCCTCAAGTCCGTGAGCTCCTTTTTCCTTACGGAAACATGGAGAATAACTTGTGAGAGTCTTTGGAAGTTCCTCTTCCGGAATGATCTGGTCAATAAATTTACCGATCATGGAGTGTTCACTTGTACCGATCAGGTATAAGTCTTCGCCTTCAATCTTGTACATCATAGCGTCCATTTCCGCGAAGCTCATAACACCTGTTACAACGTTACTTCTGATCATGAAAGGAGGTACACAGTAAGTAAATCCTCTGTTGATCATGAAATCACGTGCATAAGAGATTACTGCAGAGTGAAGTCTTGCGATATCGCCCATTAAGTAGTAGAAACCGTTTCCTGCAACACGTCTTGCGCTGTCGAGGTCGATTCCGTCAAAGCTTTCCATGATATCTGTATGATATGGAACTTCGAAGTCCGGAACAACCGGCTCACCGAATTTCTCGATCTCTACGTTTTCGCTGTCATCTTTACCGATCGGTACAGACGGATCGATGATATTCGGGATAACCATCATGTTTTTGAGAAGTTCTTCTTCTACTTCTTTTTCTCTTGCGGAAAGTTCCTCAATGCGAGTTCCGGAAGCAGCTACCTGTTTCTTAACTTCTTCTGCTTCTTCTCTCTTGCCCTGTCCCATAAGAGCACCAATCTGTTTGGAAATTTTGTTTCTCTCTGCACGAAGAGCTTCAACTTCCTGCTTAATCTCTCTGTTTTCTTTGTCCAGTTCCAGAACCTTGTCCACTAATTCCAGTTTACTATCCTGAAATTTATTTCGGATATTCTGTTTTACAACTTCCGGATTTTCTCTCACAAATTTAATGTCTAACATCTTGTTCCTCCTGAAATGTTATATTGCATTATGTAATTGATATCATTTTACTTGTTTTACTTGCTATAAGCCTGATATCAAATATATTATCATATCATGTGCATTTTTTGCACAAAACAGATTCTTTTTTAGTATGCCCACATTTTCTGATCTTCAAACAGCTTTATTCTTCAATACTGTCCAATCCGAAATTCACAGCCTTTCGAAGTGCTTCCACTTCTTCCTGACTGAGCATAACATAAGATTCACCTTTTACAATCTCTTTCATATACAAAAAGCAATTATCACGACTGTGTACTGCATTCAATATAAGACCTGTATTCTCCTTGTCCAGCAAAGCCAGCGCAAAGCTTAATTTTCCACCCACATCATCAAATGCATCGTACTTTTCTATACCATATTTATTAAACATCTTATCAAGATTCTTTTTAATAAAAAGGAGATCATGATCATGTTCTTCCTTCGCCTCATAGAGTTTATCTATCTGGGCGAATTTTCTTACGAATACTTTTTCCAGAGACTGTGCATCTGACCCTTTCATAAACGTCTTATACTTGCGTTCCAGACGGCTCAGACGCATATTCATACCAATATTCCTTACCAGCAGGAAGATAGTAAGAATCAGCAGTATAATAATGATGATCCCGGAATCAATTCCGATACTTTCAAAAATGCCACTCATATTACTGTCACTCCTAACTAATGGATTCAAAAAGATCTATAATTCTTTCCAGTTCATCCTTGGAATAATATTCAATTTCTATTTTACCTTTATCATTTTTCTTTCGATGGATCTGAACTCTGGTACCCATGATGCTTTTCATTTTTTCTTCGAGACTCTCATATATTGCATCTTCTGCAGAGCTGAATTTACTCTTCTTCGCAGTTTTTGGCGGTTCCAGCATACGCTTTACCAGTGCCTCTGTTTCACGGACGCTTAATTTCTCGTCAAAAACCTTCATTGCAACTGATTCCTGTTTTTCCTTATCTGAGATTGCCAGGATTGCTCTTGCATGTCCGGCAGTTATCATCTCATCGATCAGCATTTGCTGCACTTTATCACTAAGTTTGAGCAGTCTCATTGCATTTGTCACTGCTGTTCTGCTTTTTCCAACACGCTCTGCGATCTCATCCTGCTTAAGCTGGAATTCATCAATCAGCCGTTTGTATGCCATCGCTTCCTCGACAGGATTTAAGTCTTCCCGCTGAATATTCTCTATCAGGGAAATTTCAACTAATTCCTGTTCAGAAAACTCTTTAACAATTACAGGAATTTCTTTAAGACCTGCAAGCTTTGCAGCTCTCCATCTTCTTTCTCCTGCAATTATCTCATAATAGTCCTTTTTATCGGACACAAGCAAGGGTTGGAGCACTCCGTACTGTTTAATGGATTCTGATAATTCCAAGAGAGCATCTTCATCAAACTGCTTACGTGGCTGATTTACATTAGGTTCAACACTTGATATTTTTACTATCATTGCTGTTTTCTTGTGTTCTGTAGCAGCCCTGTTATGCTCATCCTTCACATCAGCTGCTGCTTTTTCAATTGCTGCAGTTTTATTTTCTTTCTTAGCTGTTACTTTCCCTGTAGTTTCTTTGACAGCAGACTTTTTTTCCGGAAACAGTGCATCTAGCCCTCTGCCAAGACCATTTTTTCTGCCTGCCATCAATTATCCTCCCTGTCAATCACTTCCTCAGCCAGAAGTCTGTAGCTCTCTGCTCCTGCTGACTTAGAATCATAAATTGTTATGGGCTGACCATAACTTGGAGCTTCTGCTAATCTTACATTTCGCGGAATAATTGTTTTGTATATATTCTGGTCAAGATTCTCTTTTACATTCTCCACAACCTGCAGCGAAAGATTTGTTCTCGCATCGTACATGGTAAATACCACGCCTTCCATCTTTAAGCGTTTATTTAATCTGTCTTTAACAAGATCAATCGTATGAATCAGCTGTGAAAGACCTTCCAAAGCATAATATTCGCACTGAATAGGCACTAATACAGATGTGGCTGCAGTCAGAGCATTGATTGTCAGCATATTCAAAGATGGTGGACAATCCATTATTATATAGTCATATTTGCGTCGAAGTTTATCTGTGATTCCTTTTAATATAAACTCTTTATTATCAATGCTTATTAATTCGATCTCTGCACCGGAAAGATTGATATTAGATGGAATCAGATCCACATTCTCAACAACATTTTTTATAATTGTATCTTTCGTCTCTGCTTCTCCAAGCAGAAGTTCATACAATGTATTTTCTACAGAATTCTTGTCAACACCCAGACCACTGGTAGTATTACCCTGTGGATCTATATCAATTGTAAGAACTTTTTTCCCTTTTTCTGCAAGGCAGGCCGAAAGATTAATTGCAGTTGTTGACTTTCCAACTCCGCCTTTCTGATTGGCAACTGCTATAATTCTTCCCAACTTCATTCCTCCTTTTAGCATATAGCAGATTCATTATAACACTTTTATTTTAATCCTGCCACATAATGTTTCACGTGAAACATAAAAAAACGTATAAATTTTATAATAAATATTGTACAGTTTGTATGTCTCAGAATAAAGTCCCCTTTTCCTCGGTTTATACAGGATTTTCTTGTAAATTTAATGTCACAGAGGTATAATATTTGTGTATATTTTTATAGCATTTTCTGAAAACAATGCCTTTTACCTATTTATCCTGATCACATTATTTTCCGGAATTGCTATAATGTGCTCACGCACTTATTATGCTCAATAAAGGAGGCTGAAAATGAATAGAAACAAGCACAAATTTCTTACGTTTGCCACTCTGATGACCGGAGCAACAGTTGCCGTCCATCTGATCAACCGCACTGTTTCCGCTGCCGCACAACTCAAACAGATGCTTCATATTTCTGACGATAATTATTTTGAATGGCGTTTTGGAAATATTTATTATACAAAAAAAGGAACCGGCTCCCCTATCTTACTGATACATGATACATTACCAGGAGCCTCCGGATATGAATGGAGTAAAATCGAAGATGAGCTTGCCACAGATCATACTGTATATACTATTGATCTTTTAGGATGTGGCCGTTCAGATAAATCCAGTATCACATACACTAACTTTGTATATGTACAGATGATCTGTGACTTTATCAGAAAAGTCATCGGAACAAAAACAGATGTGATCGCCAGTGGATTTTCCAGTTCTTTTGTTGTCATGGCCTGTCATAATGAAAAAGAACTTTTTAATAAAATCATGCTGGTCAATCCTCCAAGCCTTACCCAGTTAAGACAGATGCCATCCAGAAAGGATCATCTGTTAAAACTCGCTCTGGAAATCCCTGTTTTCGGAACACTGGTTTATCATATGATCGTTTCACGCAATAATGTAAGTAATTTATTCGTTGAAAAAATGTACTACAATCCATTTCATGTAGATACACAAATGACCGATGCATATTACGAAGCAGCTCATAAGGGTGGATGCTACACTAAATATTTCTATTCCAGTCTTGCTTCAAAATATATGAACATTAACATCAGTCATGCAGTCAAATCACTGGATAACAGTATTTATATTGTAGAAGGCGAAACAGAACCAAACGGCAAATCTGTTACAGATGAGTACTGTTCCTGTAATCCTGCTGCAGAGGTTTCATTTCTGGAAGAAACAAAACATTTTCCACATGTTGAAAAGCCTGAAGCTTTCCTTGAGCAGGTTAAAATTTTCTTCTAACAGGCTGCAAGGCTCTGTCTATGATTATCCTCTTCACTGCTTGCGAATAGCCGGATAATCACAGAAATAACACATAAAAGGAGCTGCATACAGAACTTTTGTCCTGTATGCAACTCCTTTTTATTGTTACAGAAAATTTTATTCCTCTGTACTATCTGCAGCTTCTGCTGCCTGAGAATCTTTATTATCTTCCGACATATCTGCTGTATCTGAATCATTGTCTCCGCTATCTGCTTCAAGTTCATCAGTACCTGCGGCTGCTTCAAATGCTGTAAACAGTTCTTTTACATTCATCTTATTTACAAGATACACCTTATCATCCACCACTGCTGCATAATAATTTGTATCATAACTGTAATAGGAAACTTCCAGTGTATCCCCATCTTCTTCAGTAAATGTTACTGTCATCTCAGCATCACTTTCCGGCTCATATTTATCTGTAAGACGTTTCTGTGCCGCCATATTGATCAACTTATTGTAGAAAGTTGTAAATATTGTTTCATCCAGATCAGTTCCATCCAGTTTATAAGTCACAGTCTCTGTATCATTTCCATCATCATCTGTTGATGTCTCGCGTGAAACATTTATCTTATGATCTGTTCCCTGATAGTTTACTTTCAAACTTGCAAGACTGCTTACAGACACATAGCTTACTGTCATATCCCAGAAGTCCGCTTCTGATTTATCTGTGAGAGCAGACAATGTATCTTCTGACATTGTATAAACCCCATTGCTGTCATTTACCATCACATATCTGTTACCGTCATCTGCCTCACTTCCCACCAGAATCGTAAGCTGCTTATCTTCCATTTTTGTTTCTTCTTCATCTGAAGAATCTGTATCATTTGTATTATCTGTCTCAGTTTCCGAATCCTCAGAATCACTGTTGCTGTCATCTGTTTCTGATGATGTATCATCGGCAATTTCTTCCTGATAATCTACGGTAATCGTTGCATATGGTTTGTCCAGCCCATATTTGCTCTTATCTTCACATTTATAATCTGCAAGAGAATTATATGCCATACTTCCAAATGAGGATACCAGAGAACTTACTGTAGCTGAATCAGCCTTCTCCTCATCTCCAGCGCCTTTGACTGACCACACACTTGTATCCACATTCTTTGTTAACTCATAGGATTTATCACCATCAACAGAGATCTTTGTGATGGTATCTGTACTGGAAATTGCAGGGAAGTCTTCTGCCTGAGCATAATCATATAGTGTTTTTGTAAATGGCTCTATACATGAAGCATCTACCAGATAAACTGTTTTTTCATCATCGTCTTTTCTTACATAATACTGACTTGTAGATGAATTCTCGTCTCCCACATATAAAGTGGTAGTTGTGTCATCACCATCCTCAGAATCTGATTTCGTTACGATCTTAATTGTATTCGATGGAGAATCCAGTCCATATTCCGCAAGATCATCCACATTCTCAAGCACTCTGTCTGATTCCACTGAAGCCACAGAAGAAGCTGCGCTGTCCATTGTACTCTGATTTACCGGAAAATCTGCCTCATCTTTTTTCACCCAGTTATCATCATCTTTTTCAAATGTTGTTTCTGTGTCATCAACCATAAAATCTAATGACTTGATATCGTCTGCAGAAGCAGTAAATACAGATGTATTTTCTTCTGATTCCTCTTCTGATTCTTTTTGTTCCTGATGGGCTACGTAGGTTTTTACACCTGCGTATGCCCCACAGCAAACACAAAGAACTGCAACTGCAAGAATCATTTTTACAGTTTTATTCTTCATTTAAGCTTTTCTCCTCTTCATCCAGACTATAAATCCTGCTACCAGGAAGAATCCAGGGATCAATCCGATCGTACAGATCTTCCAGAATGCCGTATCATAATCTGTGAGCGTCAGATAAGACACTGACAGACTCTTTGACGGAATAGATACTGTTGCACTGTCTTCTGTATCTGTCATCCATTTCAGAGATTCAACGATCAGTTTTTCATTTCCTCCTGATACCATCTGATTAACCTGTGATTCCATCAGATTAGAAGTGGAGTAATAAACAATCTGTGTTTCTTTATCATCATCCAGTGTTTCTGTAATACTAACTCCCAGATCAAACGGGCCTTCTTCGTCCGTATCAGCCTTTTCCAAAGTTCCACTGCTAAGATCTGTTTTGGAATATGCCTGAGAGGAAGTTGTAAGAATACTGTTAATCGTTACTGTATCCCTTACATCATCCATCTTTTTGATTCCCTGTGCAGATGGTGCCAGCACATAATATCCGCCGGAGGCAGTTTCAGAACTTGCATCTGTACTGTTTACAGTCGGAACCAGATAATATGGCATCTGCATTGCATAATGCTGGCTGTCACCTTCAAATACGATTCCATCAACTCTCTGAACACCATAATTCTCCAGAACTGCATCAAAGTTAGGCATCTCCTCTGTTGTATAATCAGAAAAGATCATTGCTTTTCCACCATTTTCAAGATATTCGATAATAGCATTTTTTTCATCCTCAGAAATATCTGTTGAAGGAGAATTAACAAACAGACAGTCTGCATCATCCGGAACACTTCCCTCTGTAAGAAGGTTAAGTGACTGAATGTCCATATTTGCTTTTTCAATGTCTTCCCTGATCGAAGAATCCATATCTTTTTCTCCGTGTCCTTCCAGTGTATACAGAACCGGAAGATCTTCGGATGTTACATATCCAATGGCACTTGTGATCTGACCTTCACCATCAAAACCAGTAGTCTGATAACTGTATGTCTGATAATCCATTGTGCTCTCATAGATATTGTTATAATCAATCACCTTATTTCTGTCACCACATACTACGATCAGACTGTTTGCAGAAAGGTCATCACTTGTGTATTCCGTTACAAATTTAGGATTTACCACAGGGTCCTTCTGCTCTACTTTAATATGTTTGGATTCATCCTCATATTTTTTAAGCAGATTGGTAATATTCTCATCCTCTGAACCGTTCTGTGCGATCTGATAGATTGTCACATCTTTATCCAGATCTTTCAGCATTGTTTTTGTATCATCACCAATACTGTAAAGCTTTTCACTGCTGATATCAATTTCTGAGTACTTGGACGGGATCGCACTTACGATCATATTGATCACAACCACAACTGCAATAAATATCACAGACATTACCATTGTGTATGATCCATTTTTAATATGCTTCTTACTGACAGTACCGATTAGTTTCTTTTTATCAAATTTAGTATGTTCTCTGTTTTTCATCTTTTCTTTCAGCTTCATTTCCTTTCACCTCCCCACTAATTCCAACGTCTCTTCAGGATAGACTGCGTCGTAAGGAACAGGCATACAGCGATTACTGAAAGGAAATATACAATTCCTTTAATATCAAAAATGTTGCTTGTAAAATTATCAAAATGTCCGCTCAGGTTAAAAACATCCAGAACTTTCTGGATTCCACCTTCAAAGATACTGGATTTCACTGTATAAATGATAACCAGTACTACTTCTCCGATCACTCCGATCACTGCTGAGATCAGTACATTCTTAATCATTGTATAGATAATGATCGCAGCAGCCAAAATCAGTAATCCAAAGGTTACACATGTGGACATTGAGGTCTTAGAGAAGAAAGATGAAATACCATTCATCATATAAAACGCAAACAAAAATACAAAGGTAAGTACAGCTGCGATCACCTGACTCTCAGTTAAAGCTGACATAAATACACCAATTGCAATATTCGCACATCCAAGAAGGAAAAATCCAAGAACTGCAGTATAAGCAGATGCAAAAGATACTGTTCCAAACTTTGACATAATCAATGGATACGTACACATAACCGCCATAGGAATCGCATATACCGTTATCAGTGCAAGATATTTACCTGTTACAATTCCCCCAACAGAAACCGGTGAAGTCAGAAGCAGCTGATCGGTTTTCTGTTTTCTCTCTTCTGCCAGTACACGCATTGTCAGAATCGGTACACCGATCAGGAACACAAAGGTAATAGCACTTAATGTATATTCAAATTTAGGATATGCTGCTGTAAGCTGATATGCTGAAAAATAAATACCTGCCAATACAAGAATAAAGAAGATAAATAAATATCCCACCATAGATGTCAGATAACTTCTCAGCTCTCTTTTATAAATAGCTGTCATGATTATTTTTCTCCCCCTTCATCATTATTCCGTGATTCCGCTGATGTCTGTTCTTCATTTATATTTTCGTTTTTATTTACAGACATATTCTGTTCTTTATCATCTGTATTTACAGATACAGGTTTATCTGATGAAGTAAGATCAAGGAAGATTTCCTCCAGAGATACTTTTCTGGACTTCATTTCATAAATCGGGCTGTTTATATCAGACATTTTGTAGAACACTTTCTCTCTGATATCATTATGCTCTTCTGTAGAAATTTTAACACTCCAGAGATTCTGTTTCTCGTCCTTCTCCAGAGTAACACTGTCAACGCCCTCAATGCTTTCAAGGGCCTGTCTGATCTGAGATTTATCTCCTTTGATAAGCATTTCCAGCGTATTAGAACCTTCTGCCAGTTTTCCAAGGTTTTCAGGTGTGTCACTGGCAACCAGTTTTCCATGAGAAATAATCAGCACATAATCACATACTGCACTTACCTCAGACAAAATATGAGAACTGAGTATCACTGTATGTTTTTTCTTTAAATCTTTAATTAAGGTACGGATTTCTATGATCTGTTTCGGATCAAGTCCTACAGTCGGTTCATCCAGGATGATAACTTCCGGATAACCCATAATCGCCTCTGCAAGGCCAACTCTCTGTCTGTAACCTTTTGACAGATTCTTGATCAGGCGATTTCGCATATCAGAAATCTTTACCATATCCATGACCTCTTCTATCATGGTAGCTTTTTTGTCTTTTGGGATTTTTTTGAGATCTGCCACAAATTTCATATATTCCAGAACAGTCATGTCAAAATAGAGAGGCGGCTGCTCTGGCAGATAACCAATACATTTCTTTGCTTCTTCCGGCTCTTCCAGGATATCGTGTCCGTCAATCCTGACTGTTCCTTCTGTGGATGCAATGTATCCTGTTATCATATTCATCGTGGTGGATTTACCTGCACCATTTGGGCCAAGAAATCCGTAGATTTTTCCTTTCTCGATTTTAAAGGAAAGGTGGTCAACTGCCGTATGGTCACCATATCGTTTGACCAGATTGTTTACTTCAATCACTGTGTTCTCCTCCTTTTATTTTATGGAGCTTTTATAAACAGAGAATGCCCTCAGGTGAAACAGAGAATGGGGGAACCCGAGGACATCTCTATAAGAACAGTTTATGATGAAGTTGTGATGAAATTAGGATAAAAGTGTGATTATTTTGTGATGTTTATGTGAGATAACGGTTCCTTTAATGGTGTTCCCGCTTTGCGGGGATACTTTCCAGGTGTTGGTTTCTTCTTATCTATAATAACAAGAGATCTGTCAATCTCTGAATCCGGAAGCTGGAAGTATGTGATATCCTTCAACTGACCTCCCAGGATCCTGATCGCTTTTTCTGCCTCTTTTGCTTCCTCCTGCACAGTTCCTGATTTATAGGAAATAAATGCTCCGCCTGTCTTTACATAAGGAAGACAATATTCTGATAATGTTGCAAGATTTGATACTGCTCTGGACACACACAGATCATATTTCTCACGATATTCTTTATTCTTTGCATATTCCTCAGCTCTTCCATGAATTGCTTTTATTCCATCTAACCCAAGGAGTGTAAAACTCTCTTCCAGAAAATTCACCCTCTTCTTCAGTGAATCCAACAGGCACGCTTCCAGATGAGGAAATGCTATTTTCAATGGTACTCCGGGAAATCCCGCCCCTGTACCGATATCCATAATTGTTTTTACTTTTGTCATATCAACTGCTTTTACACAGGACAGGCTATCCAGAAAGTGTTTTGTAAGCACTTCCTCAAATTCCGTAATACCTGTCAGATTCATAACTTTATTCTTTTCTACCAGAAATTCATAGAACTTAATAAACTGATTTTTCTGCTTCTGATCCAGTTCTATACCCAGTTCTTTACATCCATTTTCCAATGTCGACAAATCATACGGCATGGCATCTTTCTCCTTTTTCTTCTTTACTTGACTTTATTTTTACTTTTTCATTATCCCTGATTTCTCTTTATATCCTGTTTTTACCCGATTTTACGTGTTGTTTATTGTTCTATTATGTGTACTTTTGTACTTTAGCGTTGCTTTTTCAGTACTCTTTTTTGTTTGTTACAGTACTTTATAATGTACTATACAAAATAATAGAATCATCGAATTCATCCTTGCCAGTAACCGAATAACATCTCCGTAATTTCAGTTAAATTTATCTCATATTATTTCGAAAACGATGTACTAGAAAGATAAACTAACAAAACTGATATATCAGCAGGAGAAACACCTGAAATTCGTGAAGCCTGTCCGATAGAGATCGGTCTGTATGCTTCCAGCTTCTGACGAGCCTCAATTCTCAGACTTCCTACTTTCTCATAGTCAAGATCTGCCGGAATTTTCTTTGCTTCCAGCTTCTTAAATTGCTCTACCTGCTTTAACTGTCTGCGAATATATCCATCATATTTAATATTGATATCTACCTGTTCCTGCACATCCCA
>CAKSAW010000022.1 GCA_934437695.1 uncultured Blautia sp.
CCGAGTGGCCAAAGGGGGCAGACTGTAAATCTGTTAGCAACGCTTTCGAAGGTTCGAATCCTTCTCCATCCACTGAAGACTCAGACAATTAATCGTCTGAGTCTTTTTTTGTTATTATCCTTTATCCAGAAAAAAAGCAGCCCCTTTCTGTTACAAAAAGAGACTGCCTTACGATCAATTCTTATGATATAATACCACCGCACCAAATGCCGGCATAACAATCTTTAAGATTCCGGCTGATGCTGTATATTCCTTCTTTTCTTCTGTGAATCCTTCTGCTGAGGTTACAACGATTCTCTCAAGCTTTGTATCTTCCAGACGGCTGATTCCCGCCTGATACAGCTGGATCTCTACTTCCCTGCTCTCTTCCTGATTATTGATGATCACGATCATCTGCTCATTCCGCGAGAATCTTGCATAGCAAAGCCCCTGATAATCATTCCACAAAAATCCCAGCGAACCTGTTTTTAATACCTCATAACTCTTATGGATACGGATCATTACCCTGTGAAAATCGATCATCTGATAATCTTCACGTCCCCACGGATAAGTACGCCTGTTATCCGGATCTGTAAATCCACAAAGCCCTGCCTCATCTCCATAATACACAGTCGGCGCTCCCGGCCATGTCATCTGAATAGCAACAGCTTCACGCATCACTGCCGGATTTACTCCCTCAGATGCTGCCTCAGCACCTGCATAAGAAATCCTTCCTACCTTGTGATTGGTTCTGGTCAGGAATCTGGAATGATCATGATTGGACAACTCATTCATCGCTGTCTGAAGCGCAGACATATGCAATGCACGCATATGATTCTTCATTGCACCGATAAAAGCATCACTGTTTCCCAGCAGGTCTTCTCTGTACTCATCACTATGCTTTTCCATACCTGTCAGAAACCAGGTCAGCGGTTCCATAAAGGCATCATAGTTCATAACAGTATCCCACTCATCACCCTTGAGCCATCCTTCCGGATTACCATAATGCTCTGCTAGAATGACAGCATTTGGATTTGCCTTCTTAACTGCCTTACGGAAATCCTTCCAGAATTTGTGGTTAAACTCATTACTGTGTCCCAGGTCTGCTGCAACATCAAGACGCCATCCATCTACATTATATGGTGCAGACACCCATTTCTGTCCCACACGAAGAATATAATCATAAAGTTCCTGAGAACCCTCATAATTCAGTTTCGGCAATGTATCATGCGTCCACCATCCGTCATAAGTCGGATTATATGGCCATCTGTTTGGATCATTAAAGGAAAAGAAATTTCTGTAAGGACTGTCTGCAGAGATATAAGCCCCCTTCGGATAGCCCTCCTGTTTCTCATAAATGCGTTCTCTGTCCATCCACTTATTAAAAGAACCACAGTGATTGAACACACCATCCAGTATGATCTTCATACCTCTTCTGTGGATCTCTGCTGTCAGTTTGGCAAAAAGTTCATTGCTTGCCTCCAGGTTCTTCTTATTTGTGACACGTTTAATATATTTCCATGCATGAGAATTATCACTGTCGCCATCCAGAAGGATCCCTTCATCGCAATCCTCCACAATTCTGCCATAATGCGGATCCACATAATCGTAATCCTGACAGTCATATTTATGATTACTTGGAGAAACAAAGATTGGATTCAGGTAAATAACTTCTATGCCCAGATCCTGCAGATAATCCAGTTTGTTCATGATTCCCTGCAGATCACCACCGTAGAATTCACGCACGCCCATCACAGCAGGAACCTTGTTCCACTGCTCTACCTGAACACTCTTATCCCCAATATAATGATACTCTCCTGTCACAACATCATTTGTAGGATCTCCATTCAGGAAACGGTCTACGTAAATCTGATACATAACCGCCCCCTTCGCCCACTTCGGAGTATCAAAACCCGGATAAATTTCAAAGTCCATCCTGCTTTCACGCTTCATACAGACTCCCAGGTTATTGTAATAACAGGTCACCCATCCATACTGTATTTCAAAATAATACCTAAAGATATCTTCTCCAATGACCACCTGGGCAGAATAATAATCAAATCCATTTTCCGTCCCGCAGATTTCCATCTGCACACGCTGATCCTGACTTACCAGATATACAGAATCCACATTATATCTCTGGGTACGGAATCTGATCGTTACAGTATCTCCCGCTTTCGGTTCCGCAGGGGTTCTGTAATATTCTGTTCCGTCACTGAAAAGTGCCTCTTTATTAAATACAGGACGCATGTTTAAAATATACTGCATTTTTTTTCTTATATCAGCTTTTTCATGTTCCATTTCCGTCCAGTCCTCTCTGTTATTTATCATCTTATTTATTCTATCCTAAAATAAACCATATGGCAACCATCTTTCACCAACGAAAAAAAGACAGCGGGATAAGCTGTCTTTTTTGGAGAAGGTATTTCTTCTTATGGGGTGTAGCAAAAACTATATAATGTATTGGGGGGTTTTTACGATTTATATAATACCATGGAGCAAGAGAAAAGTGTGCACAAACTTCACAAAATTCGGCACACTTTTTTGTCTATATTATATACTATTGTTTTCTGCTTCTGGATTTTCGGTTGTAAAAAGTGCTTCAAACTCATCTCTGTGCACTTTTTCCTTCTCAAGAAGAAGCCTTGCACACTTATGCAGAACGTCTTCATGTTCCAGAATAATTTTCTTTGCCCGGTCATGGCACTCATCGATAATACGATGGATTTCTCCGTCAATAGCCTTGGCTACATCTTCACTGTAACTTCTGGTATGGGCCAGATCCCTACCAATAAATACCTCATCGTCATCGTCACCATAGCAGATAAGTCCCAGTTTATCAGACATACCATATTTCATAACCATGCTCCTTGCAGTCGCAGTTGCACGCTTGATATCATTGGATGCTCCGGTGGTAATATCTCCAAAGATAATCTCCTCAGCAATACGTCCGCCTAACAGAGTCATGATATCCTGAAGCATCTTTCCTTTGGTATTAAACATCTCGTCATTATCCGGAAGAGGCATAGTATAACCTGCAGCTCCCATTCCTGTCGGAATAATAGAGATCGTATAGACAGGATCCATATCAGGAAGTACATGGAACAGTATCGCATGTCCGGATTCATGGTAAGCTGTGATCTTCTTTTCTTTGTCAGAGATTACTTTACTCTTCTTCTCTGCACCAATACCAACTTTGATAAAAGCACCCTTAATATCTGACTGAAGAATAAATCCTCTGCCCTGTCTTGCCGCCTCAATCGCTGCCTCATTCAGAAGATTCTCCAGATCTGCACCTGTAAATCCTGCAGTTGTTCTGGCAATCTGGACCAGATCCACATCCTCTCCCAGAGGTTTATCCTTTGCATGGACACGAAGTATCTCTTCTCTGCCCTTTACATCCGGACGTCCCACTGCAACTTTGCGGTCAAAACGTCCCGGACGCAGGATAGCCGGATCCAGGATATCTACACGGTTAGTCGCTGCCATTACAATGATTCCTTCATTTACACCAAAACCATCCATCTCTACAAGAAGCTGGTTCAGTGTCTGCTCTCTCTCATCATGACCGCCGCCCATACCGGTTCCACGCTGTCTGGCAACTGCATCGATCTCATCAATAAAAATAATACAGGGTGCATGGCGCTTTCCTTCTTCAAAAAGATCTCGCACACGGGATGCACCTACACCTACAAACATTTCCACAAAATCTGAACCGGAAATTGAGAAAAACGGAACACCAGCTTCTCCTGCCACTGCTTTTGCCAGAAGTGTCTTACCTGTTCCGGGTGGTCCCACAAGCAGCACTCCCTTTGGAATCCTGGCCCCTACTTTTGTATACTTCTGCGGAGACTTTAGAAAATCTACCACCTCTACCAGGTCTTCTTTTTCTTCCTGCAGACCAGCCACCTTATCAAAAGTAACCTTTTTATTATCATCCGGAGATGACATTCTGGCACGGCTCTTGCCAAAGTTCATCATCTTGGCATTTCCTCCGCCACCACCACCTGCCATCTGACGGTTCATCATCATAATAAGAAAGATCACAAGTGCACCTGTAAGAAGGACCGGAAGCAGAGTTGTCAGGAATACATTATCTCCCGGTACATCCTGAGTTGAAATATCAATATCATATTTATCCAGCAGTTCGATTGCCTGATTAACATCTGTTACATAGACCTTCTTCTGACCGGAATCGGTGGTGTCTATGACCACAGCACCTGTAGGCACTTCTCTGTTCTGCTGAATTGTTGCATCAACCACCTTGTTGTCCTCAAGAGCCTGCTCCAGCTGCTTTTGCGTGTAACTGCTCTGGGAAACCACCTGGTTATTCAGATAAAAATAACCTGCTGCCAGCGCAATGAGCATCACCAGATACAGACCAATTCTGCTTGGCTGTTTATTCACTTAATTAAATCTCCTTTCAGTCTTCCCCCAGTTCCACTACTCCGATGAATGGAAGATTCCTGTACTTCTGCGCATAATCCAGACCATATCCTACTACAAATTCATCCGGAATGTTAAAGCAGCAATAATCTACTTTTACATCCTTCACTCTTCGTTCCGGTTTGTCCAGTAATGTACACAGACGGATACTGTCTGGATTTCTCTGTTTAAGGATTTCAATAAGATAACTTAATGTTCTTCCTGAATCAATGATATCCTCCACAATGAGAACCTCTTTACCCTCAAGCGGCTGATCAAGATCCTTAACAATCTTTACAACGCCACTGGATTTTGTATCATCGCCATAGCTGGATACAGACATAAAGTCAAGGGAAACCGGTACTGTAATTCTCTTTGCAAGTTCACATGTAAAGAACACACCGCCCTTTAATACACAGATTAAATGGATTTCTTTACCTGCGTAATCCTTACTGATCTTTGCTGCGATCTGTTTAATACGGGAATCTACTTCCTCTTCGCTGAGTAAAACTTTAATTTTCTCACTCATTTTCGTGTCCTCCTTGGTAATTTAATACTAACACCTTCCTGGTTTGGGGGTTAATTTTATACCTCTCATTTATCCTGCTTCCCACCATCCAGAGAATTTCATTTCCGCATGAAATCAGTGGAATACTGTCTCTGTCCTCAGAGGGAATCTTATCATCTATCATACAGCGGTTCAGCTTCTTTTTGTTCCCCTGTCCATTAATGATCATATAATCCCCTGTCTTTCTGGTACGAATACATGGATTCTCTTTTATTCTATCATAATCCAGCCATTTCGTATACTTTTTTTCTTCAATCTTCTGACCTTGATATGAAAATATTTCTGTCACAAAAATTCCCAGAGGACAGATAACTTTTCCCGGAACTGCCAGTTCCCATTCAGAATCTGCAGGATTACTTTCCTGATCTTTCTTCTTTCGGAAAAGATACACACTCTCATAATCTCTTCTGGCCTCCATATGATATGGAAGACTGACCCTTCTGCCAGTCTGCATTTCATAAAGCTTCAGAACTGTCTCATAATGGACAGCTGACAGATCTTTCCGTCTGCCCGCAAGATCTTCCATTGCCTGTTGCAACGCATAAATCTGGATAATCTTAGGCTGTGCAAAAAACTTTTCTGTAAAACAATATCCATTTTCCACCTGAAATCCACACAGCAGCAGCCCTCCCTGCTGTGTCAGATATTCCTCTGCCTGAGAAATCCTGGCAGCAGTTTCTGCCATATGTGCAGCTGCCTTTGGGTTAACCTCCTGTTCCAGCATAGGAAGAATATGATGACGGATCCTGTTTCTTGTATATTCATCAGACAGATTGGTACTGTCCTGAATATATGGAATCTTTTTTTCTTTTAAATACTGTGCGATTTTTTCTCTGCTCAGACATAAAATAGGGCGGATAATATCATCAGCTACGGGACGCATACTGCAAAGTCCACGCAAACCTGTTCCTCTGCATATATTGTGGAGCATGGTTTCTGCAAGATCTTCCTGATTATGAGCCAGTGCGATTTTAACATTATGCTCTTCCTCTTTTCGCTGCTCCCTGCAAAAACTGATTTCTTTCTGAAAAGCTGTTTTTCTGACTATTCTGCCTGTTTCTTCCTCACCAAGCTTCCATTCTCTGCTTAGTTCAGGCACATCATAGCAATACACCTTACATGGGATCTGCCATTCTCTGCACATATTTTCCACAAATCTGCTGTCTCTGTCCGCTTCCTGTCCACGTATTCCGTGATGCACATGAACCGCTCTCAGAGTAAATCCAAGCTTCTTCTGAAGACTATTTAGAATATGCAGCATCATCATTGAATCACTTCCGCCAGACACTCCTGCCAGAATAATATCATCTTTCCCGATCATTTTATTTTGCTTTATATAATCAAGAACTTCTTTTTTCATCTCTTCCTCTGTTTTCCTTTTATCTGCTGTTTCATATTATAATAATTCACTTTTTCCATACCCCTGCTACCAGCACTGTCATATCATCACGAGCATGATAATCACTGTATCCCAGTACTCGTTCCAGGATTCCTCTGCCGAAATCTTTAGGTGATTCCTCATGAACATCCATTATGATCTCCTTCATAGTTTCTTCCTCCTTCTGATCAGGAAGAGCATCCAGAACTCCATCTGTCATCATGATCAGATAATCACCATGATATAGCTTTCTTGAAGCTGTCTCAAAATCAATCTGCTGCACAATTCCTGCTGCCAGGCTCTCCGAAGTGATAGATTCTACCCAGTGATCTCTTTTAATAAAAGTGGAGGCTGCTCCAGCCTTCAGAAAATTACAGATTCCTGTATACAGATCCACAGCACAGATATCCACTGTAGAAAACATTCCATCTTCTCCCTTAAGCACCAATGCTGAATTTACCATTTTTGCAGCTGTTTCCTGCGAAAATCCCGATTCCAGGAACTGTTCCAGAAGTTCCACTACAGTTTCACTTTCCCTGCATGCTTCCATTCCGGAACCCATGCCATCCGAAAGACACATAACAAATCTGCCGCCATCCTCCTGCCTGCATATATAATTATCCCCTGAAACCTTCTCTTCTTCTCTTGTCAGTCTGGCAGTCCCGTAAAGTACCTGATAACTCACATCTTCAACAAAATGTACAGTATGATATTCTCCATTTACAATACAGCGGCTTCCATTTACAGGCACCATAGATGTTTCACATGATCTGGAAAGCAGCTGCGCGATTTCTGTCATGGAAATACACTGACCACTTCTTGCACGCATTGTGAGAAAAACCTGTTTACGTCCTTTTACCTTATCCATCACCCAGGCCTGGCGAAGGATCACATGACATTTTCTCAGACCCTTGCGAAGATCCTCTTCAAACTGCGGCGTTCCTCTTTCCAGATCATACAGATCACTGGCCACATTTTCCATAATGCGGGAAACTTCCATCAGCTGCTGCGCTACTGCCAGTCGGTTCTCGATCATGCGGTTATCCCACATCAGATTCTGTTTTTCTTTTTGAAAATTCTCTGTAACAGCCTCATAATACTGTACAGAACGGGGACATATTCCGGTCCAGTCACCACGGATGTTTCTGATATCCTCCTCATTCCCGCTCTCCATGGAACGCACCAGTGCTTCTACTCCTTTACAAAGTTCCTGACTGTATTCTCCCCAGCAGATTTGTCGCTGATAACATCTGCTGCATACCTTTTCATTTGTATCCTCAATAATCCGCTCAACCTGTCTGCTGCTCAGATAATCCCTGCGATATGGCATCCCATAAAAGGTATCCGCCAGTTTCTGAAAAGATGCGGCATATTTCTCCACCCTCTCTTTCTGAGGATGGCCCTCCTGCAGAGACAGAATTTCTTCTGTATCCGGCAGATTCTCTGCTAAAATAGTTTTTGCCATGTCCCGTATGATCAGCATAATGCTGATAACGAGCATGGCAATCATCCATTCCTGCATATTCTCCCCTCCCCTTATTCATTCCCTTCATACAGCAGATCGGCTGACTGCCATATGTCTTATCTGAGAATAATTATATGGAAGGGTTCCTGAAATATCTGTCAAACTCAGACGAACAGATCATAAAAGTTTTCGACATTTATTACTGCTGTTTCTTAAAAACAGTCTCATTGTCCTTTACAAGTCCCAGCTTCTCCCTGGCAACTTCTTCCGCATATTCATCTGTTTCCATATATTTCTTTAATTTATCGATTTCTTCTGTACGGGTCTGCTCATCTTCAATCTTCTGCTGAAGAGTGGCGGCCTTAGCATCATATCCTGTGAGGCGTTCCTGAAGGTCATTACTTTTTAGCATAAGTCCTCCCAGAAGGACTAAAACAACCAGCGCAATCGCAAGCATTCCAAGAGAGTTATACCCTACTTTCTTTTTTTTCTTTCTTTTCTTAGAATTACCCAATTTGCCAGCCTTCCTTTTTTAGCACATTTACACGCTTTACACCACAAAAGTTTACATCTTTTGACCGGAAATAGCAACCATTTTATAAAAAATTTAATAATTATTACAGGAATCTCCATGAATCTCATACAGCATTTTACAAAAACAGTGCCAAATATCCTGTGACAGGCATATGCTCCCATCCAGAAGCCAAAAATCATAAAAAAACGCAGAATTCCTTCATTTGTTCTGTATATCTCCACAAAAACAAAAAAAGCAGAGCAAAACCAGTACAAAATATCTTCCGCTCCCATTACTTTATCCGAATGTGTAAAAACATTCCTGAACGCCACAAGCAGATCATAGCACAAAAGGAGAACAGCACCGGCAGCTATTGCCTGGACAAGCAGAAGTAATTCATGATGGATAAAAATACTCATCTCTTACCGAAATATCCTTTTGAAAAAAGACTCACCCTGATTATCTGTATTCTTTGACAGATAAGTAAGACTATCCACTTTTCCTTCCAGATCCACTTCGCCTTTTTCCAGATCAAGCTGCTTCACATGGAGCTGTTCTCCCTTTATTATAAGTTTACCTGCCTGTGTAAAAAGCAGGATTTCTTTTTCATCAAATGATTTTATATCCTTTACCCCGGTAATCCTGCCATCCTGACGGTTTTCCAGCATCAGACTGTGTGATGAAAAAGCTTTTTTCTCTTCCATAAACTATGACCCGCTAATCTATCACTTACCAGTAGTTTATGTCTCTGTTTTCCGAAATAGACAGTATTTTTCTTAATACCTTTTACAGATATTTATACATACTCTCCACATCTTCTTTTCTGACTGTTTCTTTCACATCCAGAACTTCCACTCTGACATTTTTACTTCCGAACTGGATCTCAATCGTATCTCCTGCTTTTACCTGCACAGATGCCTTGGCAGGCTTGTCATTAACAAGTACTCTTCCTGCATCGCATGCCTCATTTGCCACTGTACGGCGTTTGATCAAACGTGAGACTTTCAGGTATTTATCTAATCTCATAAATTATTCTCCCCTGGTTTATATCTTAAAATAAAAGGGGGACTTTCGTCCCCCCGGTTATCGCTTTGATTATTTACCGTTAACCATATCTTTTAACGCTTTTCCAGCTTTAAATTTCGGTGATTTAGAAGCTTCGATTTTCATAGTTTCACCAGTCTGAGGATTTCTTCCCTCGCGAGCAGCTCTTTCACTTACTTCAAATGTACCAAATCCTACTAACTGGATTTTTCCGCCATTTTTCAGTTCTTTAGAAACGACATCAACGAAAGATTTCAGAACATCTTCTACGTCCTTCTTGGATAAGTTTGTCTCTTTCGCCATAGCTGCTACTAATTCTGTTTTATTCATGGTGTTTCCTCCTCTAATGATCTCTTTCTTGTTTGGTGGCATCTGCCAAAAGCGACAGAGCTCTATCTTCTATATATATACCTTTTTCCCCTTATTGTCAAGGTTTTTCATATCGGATAGTCCTTGAAACACACATCTGCGAACTTCTCCCATATTCCTCTCTGCCTGATCAGATTCTGAAGCTTTTCCACATTTTTTTCAGAGATCCACACCTTTTTATGTGAATAATAGTAATTTGCCAGTTTCCAGTATTTTTCCGGATAGGTAAAGCGTACTCTCAGATTTCTCCATTCTCCTGTTGAAATCGGGCGGATCTTATGGTATTCCCCAAGCATTTCCCTTGCCAGACTAAGATTCCAGTTATATTTTTCCAGTATCTTTCTCATAAAACCATACAGATCTGCCACCTGAGTATCAAAACTCCAATGCCCAAAATTTGTCACTGCAGTATCTTCATCTTTAAGGATCAGCACATTATGCTGATTATATTCTCCATGACAGACCTGCCCTTCTTTCCAGGCTTTTTCTCTGAGATCGTCATACTGCGTATCATCCAGAAGCTCCAGCGCACACTGAGCTCTTTCAAGAAACCACTCTGCACTTGCCAGATAATCTTTCTCAAATGTATTAGATGCCCCTTTATTCCGTATAAATTTACGGATTTTGCGGAGTTCCTGATTATGTCGGAGATATTCCTCTCTCAGAGATCTTTCCCTGTATTCCTCCACAGGTTCCATTTTCATTAAAATATGTAACCTTGCCAGTGTCCGGACACTTTTCAGTATATCATTCCTGGATTTGGTATCACATTCCCTTCCTTCATACCAGTGCTGAAGTGTAAATCTCTGTTCATCCTTGTTTTTACTCACCAGACTTTCCTGATCATTTAACAGAAAATAATCAGTATGTATACCCTTTTCCTGAAGATGAAGTAAAAGCTCCTGCTGTTTTTTCAGTTTTTTTTCAGAACCATGAAACTCTTTCAAAATCAAAAGTCCCTGTGATGTATAGCAGAGCATAGCCCCCCTTGTCCTTGCAGAACGGTCTGCTGTCAGCTCATACTGAGCCAAGGTGCCAAGTCCGTAATCATACAATGACATATCCCCCTCTTAATCTTCTTAATTCCTTCTATACATATGAAAAAAATCCGCGGGATATACCCTCGGATTTTGTAACAGCTGCTGTTCCTTATTTATGGAGCATAGCCAGCAATATTTCTTTCTGATTCTTCTGAGGATCTGCAAGCACCTCTTCAAGGAGACGGTTAAGTGTTTCTCCAATCTCACGCCCAGGTTTATAGCCAGCCTCTATCAGATCTCTACCCGTAACTGCCAGGGTCTTTAAAGATACACACTGATGCTCCCTGAGAATTGTCTCATAAGCCTCTTTTACCTTATCCAGACGTTCCTGCTTTTCTGCACGCCTGTATTCGCTCTGTGACAGCATATCTGCCTGCTGTACTTCCAGATAATACGGAAAAATATCCTCGCCGATTCTGTTGACAGCACGGCGGACTGATTTCGTTGTTCCCTCCGGTCTGTCATCATGCCATTTGACCAGACGGGTTACCTTACGAATGGTATCATTGTCAAACTTGAGCCTGCGCAGAATCTGACCTGCCATCTTTTCCCCTGCATTCCCATGAGTTTTAAAATGATCTCTTCCATTCTCATCTGTCTTTCGCACAACAGGCTTCCCAATATCATGAAGCAGCATGGTGATACGAAGAATCCGGTCTGCGCGCACATGACAAAGGCTGTGAAGGATATGTTCGCCCACATTATAACAGTGATGGGGCGTATTCTGTGATGTCTCCATACAGGCATCAAATTCCGGCAGAAATTCAGCTGTGATCCCAGCTTCATAAGCCACTCTGAGATAATCCGGATGAGGCGACACAAGAAGTTTGACAAGTTCTACCTGGATCCGCTCTGCACTGACATGCTTCAGATTAGGCGCCAGCACTCTCAGTGCCTTGCGTGTTTCCTCTTCAATATCAAATCCAAGCTGTGCACTGAAACGGACAGCTCTCATAATGCGGAGTGCATCCTCTGTAAAACGCTCCAGCGGATCACCAACACAACGGATAATACACCTGTCAATATCTTCCATTCCTCCAAATAAATCTACAAGTCCTTCTGACGGATTGTATGCCATGGCATTAATAGTAAAATCACGACGTTTTAAATCCTCCTCAAGGCTTGCAGTAAAGGTTACTTCTTTCGGATGTCTGCCATCCTCATATTCTCCGTCTACACGGTAGGTTGTAACCTCATAACCTTCTTTCTCCATAAGGACAGTTACGGTTCCGTGCTGCAGGCCTGTATCCACAGTTCTGTGAAACAGTTCCTTAACCTGCTCCGGCTTTGCAGATGTAGTGATATCCCAGTCATCAGGTTTTCGCCCCAGAATGGAATCACGGACACAGCCACCAACTACATAAGCCTCATAGCCTGCCTTTTCCAGTATGTTCAAAATTGTTTCCGCATTTTTTGGTATTTCCAGAATCATATGACCATCCTTATCTGTTTAAATTATCATCTTTTTTACAAATTCTGAAAACCGGCATCAAGATTTCTCTCTGCTGCCGGTTTTCAGAATTATTTTACTGATTAGTATGCTCTGCCCCAGTAAACCATTTTTTTAGCCGGTTTTCCGCAGCATACGCAGACATCACTTAAGTGTTCCTG
>CAKSAW010000023.1 GCA_934437695.1 uncultured Blautia sp.
TCATTCATCCGGTCTGTAAGCAGCCGGTCAGAAGAAATGCAGTGACAGAATATGCGGCAGATATGAATGTACTTCTTGCTTATTATAAATGCCGGGATGACTGGGATGACGAGAAGAAAGTAATTGCTCTTGGGTATTCAAAAATACTTATAGGAAAAGTACGGAAGCTGGAAAAGAAATATCCGGAGAAATCCCACAGGATACAGGAACTTCTCAGTGAACTTTCTGAGATGGAGAAGGCAGGAGAACAAGATATTGATAAAATGTCCGGCTGTTTTGGCAGAATCATGGAAGAGATTTTTGTATGGAAACAGGATGTCTGGGAGAGTACTCTGCGCAGAATAGGATTTTTTCTCGGAAAATTCATTTATCTTCTGGATGCATATGATGATGTGGAAGAGGATATAAAAAACAAAAATTACAATCCTTTTTCAGAACAATATATAATGGAAGGGTTCGATGAGCAGGTGCGCCGGATTCTGATCATGATGATGGCACAGACCTGCCGGGAGTTTGAGAAGCTTCCTATTATAAAATACACAGATATTTTGAGAAACATTCTTTATTCAGGTGTATGGTGCCGGTTTGAGGCAATCTATAAGAAGAGAAAAGAAGCAGGAGAGAAAGATAATGGTTGATCCGTACAGTATACTGGGGATTTCCAGTGGTGCATCTGATGATGAGGTGAAGAAGGCATACCGTAAACTGAGCAGAAAATATCATCCTGATGCAAATATTGATAATCCGAATAAAGAACAGGCTGAAGAGAAATTCAAGCAGGTTCAGCAGGCATATGAACAGATTATGAGAGAAAGAGAGCAGGGAACCGGCTACGGAAACTATGGCGGGTATAATGCCGGAGGTTTTGGAGGTTTTTCAGGTCAGACAGATTCCGGTTATCAGGACGAAGAGGCTATGCGCAGACAGGCAGCTGCCAATTATATCCAGAGTGGTCACTATCGTGAAGCTATGAATGTCCTGCAGTCACTTTCACAGAAAAACGGACAGTGGTATTATCTGTCTTCTGTTGCCAATATGGGACTTGGCAATAACGTAAATGCTTTAAATGATATTAAAGAAGCAGTTCGTTTAGAGCCGGATAATACGCAGTACCGTATGCTTCTGCAACAGATGGAAGGCGGAGGTACCTGGTATCAGGAGATGCAGAATCCGTTTGGCGGTATGCCGTCAGGGGGAGATGATTATTGCATGAAATTGTGTCTTGCAAATCTGGCATGCAGTCTGTGCTGTCCTGGAGGCGGTGTATTTTGCTGTTAATGAGTCAAAAAAATAATTGACAACTAAAAGTGAAAATATTACTATATTAAAGTGATAATGTAGAACTGTGAAAAATGATGAACAGTTGCGATAATATAATAAAGGTTACAGGAGGAAGCAATAATGAGTATTCGTGTTGGTATTTTAGGCTACGGAAATCTTGGACGTGGTGTAGAGTGCGCGATCAAACATAATCCGGATATGGAGCTTGTGGCTGTATTTACACGCCGTGCCCCGGAAACAGTTAAGATACTTACTGAGACAGCAGCAGTATATTCTGTAAATGATGCAGAAAAAATGAAAGATAAGATAGATGTTCTGATCATCTGCGGGGGAAGTGCAACAGATCTTCCGAAACAGACACCTGAATATGCAAAGATCTTCAATGTAATTGACAGCTTTGACACTCATGCAAGAATTCCGGAACATTTTGATGCAGTGGATGCAGCTGCTAAAGAGGGTGGACATATCGGAATCATTTCAGTAGGCTGGGATCCGGGAATGTTCTCACTGAACCGTCTCTATGCAAATGCGATCCTTACAAACGGAAAAGACTATACATTCTGGGGAAAAGGTGTAAGCCAGGGGCATTCAGATGCTGTACGTCGTATTAAAGGGGTAAAAGATGCAAAACAGTATACAATTCCTGTAGAGGCAGCTCTTGAGGCAGTGAGAAATGGGGAGAATCCGGATCTTACAACAAGACAGAAACATACAAGAGAATGCTTTGTAGTTGCAGAAGAGGGTGCTGATCTTGCACAGATCGAGAATGAGATCAAGACTATGCCGAATTACTTTGCAGACTATGATACAACAGTACATTTTATTTCTGAAGAAGAACTGAAACGCGACCACAGTGGTATCCCGCACGGCGGGTTCGTAATCCGTTCCGGAAAAACAGGCTGGAATGATGAGAACAATCATGTGATCGAATACAGTCTGAAGCTGGATTCCAATCCGGAGTTTACATCTTCTGTACTTGTTGCATATGCGAGAGCTGCATACCGTATGAACAAAGAAGGACAGAATGGTGCAAAGACTGTATTTGATGTGGCACCTGCTTATTTATGTGCTGCTGATGGTGCTGAATTAAGAAAACATCTGCTGTGATCAGGGATATAAGATGATATTCTGTCTGCTGAAAAAATAAAGAGAAAACAGGTATACAGGTTATATTTCACAGTGTGATCTTGTGAAAAGAGACAAAGTATTTGTGGACTTTGTCTCTTTTTTCATGGAATAGACTGTGAAAAATTAGTGAATGTTTAACAGAATTTTACTTGTCTGTTGACGGGTTATTTAAAGTGTAATATAATAGGGTCATAGAAACGTAACAACATTGTAAAAAACTTTGTTAAACCTCAGAGCGTATCTGAGAAGTATGTGAGATATCAGAGCGATGTCCACGATTCATACTTTTCAGACACGCTCTGATAACGAAAAAAGAAAAGGAAGGTATGTATGCAAAACGTAAACAGAAAGTTTAGAACTTGGGGAGTGCTTCTGTTTCTGCTGTTTTTCGCCGTAGGGATTTCTATGTATTTTAATGCGGCGAATGTACATGCTGAAACGAAAACAGGTTTTGTAACTATTAACGGAAATTCATACTACATAAACAAAGACGGATCTAAGCAGAAAGGCTGGCTGGAACTTGACGGAAAAAAATATTACTTTAATACAACAACCGGTGTTCAGGTAAAAGGCTGGGTAACAGACAACAAGGGCCGCAAGAGATATTTCAGCAAAGGTGCCGGCATTATGATGACAGGATGGCTTACTGATTCCAAGGACCAGAAGAGATATTTTGATCCATCCACAGGATTCATGCAGACAAAGTGGATGACCCTGAAGGGAAAGAAATATTACTTCTACAGCAACAGTGGTGTGGCTGCATGTAAGACATTCCTTACAGATAGTAAGAAGAACACAAGATATTTTACAAGTGCATGTTATATGCTTACAGGCTGGACAAAGAACTCCAGTAATGAATACAGATATTTTGAAACTGAAGACGGAGTTATGGCAAAAGGTTTCCAGACACTCGACGGAAAGAAATACTACTTTAATACAAGCAGCGGTAAGATGGCTGTAGGCTGGACCACCATTAATGGAAATAAGTATTATTTTGATAAGGAAACCGGTGTGATGGCTACTGGAGATGTGACAATTGATGGACAGAAATATCATTTCAATTCCAACGGTATATTGAGTAATACTACAAGCCCTACAGGCTCCAGAACCATTAAGAATTATCTGGCAGGTGCCCTGCAGCCGGTTGGACAGGCTCTGTATGTATGGGGCGGTGGCTGGAATGATTCCACAAGAAAGGGAACAAGCCAGACAATGACTGATTTCTATAACAGTCAGAGCAGCAGCTATAATTATAATAATTACAGAGATTTAAGTGATGCAAACAGAGCAAAAGGTTTTGACTGTTCCGGTTTTGTAGGATGGGCTGCATATCAGGTAATGCAGAGCAAATCCGGCGTAGGAAGCGGATATACAGTAGTTTCCGGTGAGGTTGGTTCTTATTATAAATCTATGGGATGGGGAAGTATTCTTACCCAGGCCAATCTGGCAAGCGATGACTGGACAGTATATCCTGGAGATGTGGGATATGACAGTGGACATACATGGATCATTCTCGGACAGTGTGCAGATAAGAGTGCTGTGATCGTACACTCTACACCGAATGCAGGTGTTCAGATCGCAGGTACACCTACTCCGTCCGGCGGTTATTCCAGTCAGGCTATTGCACTGGCTCAGAAATATATGTCAAGATATCCTGGATACACCAAGTATGATTATCATACTTCATCAGGAAACTATATAAGAAGAGGTAATTATCTGAGATGGAACAGAAGTACTCTTTCTGATCCGGATGGATATATGAATATGACTGCAGATCAGATCCTTGCAGATCTGTTCAGCTGAGAATTGAATAGTTGAGAAATTGGAGGCAGCTTTCGCGAAGGAGGCTGCTTCTTTTGTTGTGTGAAAGATGAAATGTAAAAGAATGTAAATGTACATAGAATAAATGTTGTAAAAGTATAATGAAATATGTCTGAATTGTAGAAAGAAACGTGAAGAATAACAAAAGCATTAATAAATGTTACAGAAATATAAAATTTATAGTAATTAATCCTTGCGTTTCTGATTATGATGTGTTAATATGTATAAGAATTAACTTGGATATTGCAAAGATATTAAGATATAGAAAGAAAATGTTACGAGGGTGAGAATTCATGAAGAAAAGAATTGTATGTCTTACATTAGCATTACTGATGAGTGCAACACAGGTAGTTAGTGTAAGCGCTTCAAGAGAGGATGAATTAAGAGAAGAGCAGGCAGTTACAAGCCAGCAGCTTGATGCAACTTATTCCAGAATGGATGAGCTTGCATATGCGAAATCACAGCTTGAGAATGAGATTTCCGAACTGGATTCCAATCTTGTAAGTGTTATGGTTTCTATCGATACTCTTAAGGGAGACATTGATAATAAAGAAGTAGATATCATTAAAACAAAACAGGACCTGGGCAAAGCTCAGAAAGCAAGAGATAAACAGTATGAAAACATGAAGCTTCGTATCCAGGCTTTGTACGAGCAGGGTGGAGATACAGCATGGTTCCAGATGATGCTCAATTCTGAAGATTTAAGTGAGCTTCTGACACGTGCAGAGAATACACAGCAGATGTATGAGCAGGACAGAAAGAACCTTGATAAATATGTCAATACTATCAACGAAGTAAATAATCTGAAGACACAGTATGAATCTGAGAAAGCAGAACTGGAGGAGATGAAGGCTTCTTATGAACAGCAGTCTTATGAACTTCAGTGCCAGATCGATGAGAAGAAAGCTGTATCAGCTGATTATGCAAATGAGATCGCCTATGCACAGCAGCAGGCTACAGAATATGCAAACCTGCTGGCAGAGCAGACAGCTGAGATCCAGAGACTGGAAGCTGAGAGAATCGCAGCAGAGGAAGAGGCCAGACGTCAGGCAGAAGAAGAGGCTGCAAGACAGGCGGCAGAGGAAGCCGCTGCAGCAGAAGCAGAGGAATCTGAGTCAGAAGATGATGTAGAGTATGACGAGGATGGCAATGAGATTGAAGAATCTGAAGATGATGTGGAATATGATGAGAATGGTGATGACGTTGATAGTGCAGGATCTTCCGATGATGTAGAATATGATGAGTATGGCAATGTGATCGATTCTGATAATACAGTTTCAGCAGAGGAATATGAGAGTGAACAGACATCTGGTTCAGATAGTTCTTCTTATTCGGGTTCAGGATCTTCTGTAGTAGATTATGCAACACAGTTTGTTGGTAATCCATATGTATGGGGAGGAACAAGCCTTACAAGTGGAGCTGACTGTTCAGGATTTGTACAGAGTGTTTACGCTAATTTTGGAGTAAGCCTTCCGAGAACTTCTTATGAACAGCAGAATGCAGGTACAGAGGTATCCTATTCTGATGCACAGCCAGGTGACCTGATCTGTTATGGTGGACATGTTGCTATCTATATGGGAAATGGACGTATTGTTCATGCATCTAACTCAGTGGATGGTATTAAGATCAGTGATAATGCAGCATACAGAACAATCGTTTCTGTAAGAAGACTGGTTTGATTAAATAGTATAAATAATTAAATTTTCTAGGGGTTGAAAAGGAACATTGACAGAGAGCCAGTGTTCCTTTTCTTTTTTTAGATAGAGGAACATTTTACCAATTTTCAGGTGGATTTTACCTTGACATAAAATTGGCTGGATAGTACAGTTTAAGTAACTGATGTTATAATGTATGATTTATTGCAATTATTTAGCAGTTCAGCAGACTTTTTGAAGATTATGCGAGAATGGTGAAAGTGAGGAAATATAAATGGCAAATGAACATGTAGAACACATAAGAATCGTGCAGGAAACTGTTGCTGGTAAAGAGATTACTTTTGCACATGTAATGGGTGGTCCGGCTCCGATCATATATCAGAAACTGGGCTTGAATCCACAGGTGGATTATCGTTCTTCTGCAATAGGGATCATGAATATGACACCGCCGGAATCAGCAGTTATCGCATCTGATATTGCAGTAAAGAGTGGAAATGTTTATCTGGGATTTGCGGATCGTTTTACAGGTACTCTGATCATTACAGGAGAGATTTCAGATGTTATGTCAGCAATGACTGAGGTTGTGGATTATTTCAGAGATACTCTGGGATACGTAGTTTGTAATATTACCAAGAGATAGGAAGTGTTGTGATGGCAGGGATGACAACCAAAGAATTTCTGGAGAAACTTTACAACCAGGATTATGAGAAATTAAAAGGAAAAAAACTTCGTATGACCCGGGTAAGAGTTCCTGGAAAGGAAGTCTGCCTGGCTCATGTGATCAATCCGTCTCAGAGCTGTATTTATCAGAATCTTGGTCTTCACATCGGAGTCCATGAGGGAGAAGATCATACAGGGGAAGCTATCGGAATGGTACGTTTTACTCCCTGGGAAGCTGTAGTTGTAGCTGCTGATATTGCGGTGAAGAGTGCTGATGTAGAGATTGGCTTTATGGATCGTTTCAGCGGTTCACTGATTCTCACAGGAGGTCTGACAGAGGTGCAGACTGCAGTGGAAGAAGTGGTAAGATTTTTCAGAGAAGTACTTGGATTTAAGACATGTGCAATTCATAAAAGCTGAAATATAGCTACATTTGACTGAAAACTGCAGGAATCTGAGAGAGCGAAAGGGATAGTTGAAAATATGAAGAAGATATTTCTGATGGGCAGAAGTGAGGCCGGTAAGACTTCACTGACACAGGCATTGAAAGGTGAAAAACTTCATTATGTAAAAACTCAGTATACAAATACAGATGATGACACCATCGATTCGCCGGGAGAGTATGCAGAGTCCAAGCATTTCAGCGTGGGACTGGCCTGTTTCTCATTTGAGGCAGATGTGGTAGCTATGGTACAGGCTGCAGATGAACCCTTCAGCCTGTTTGGATATGGCAGCAGTGCGTTTATTCTGAGACCGCTGATAGGGATCATCACTAAGATTGATTCTCCCTATGCCAATGTTCCGATGGTACGTCAATGGATGATCAATTCCGGATGTGAACGGATCTTTACAGTAAATAATGTTACAGGTGAGGGGCTTGATGAACTGAGAGCATATCTGCAGGAGGATCTTCCCAAAATGACCATGGAGGAAGCGAAATTCAGGCAAAGCCTGGGAGTCAGAGAATGGGATCCTCTGCCTGAAGGCTTAGAAGACCCGTTAAAAAAGAAATAGAATGAGATTGTATAAATACATTGTAGATAAATATATTGATAAATAGTTGACAAACTTGCTTTCAGGTGATATGATACAGACAGTATAATTCCATACAGAACATATTAAGTGTTGATACTGTGAGAAGAAGCAGTACAGAAAGAGGGAATCAGGTGAGAAACCTGAGCGATCCGGTCACTGTAACAGAGGAGCGAATCTCAGAATGTCCATTGTGCCATAGCATGAGAAGGAGAGAGGAGCGATGAGCCTGGAGCCAGGAAACCTGCTTGGTATGGCGAGGTTAAACTTCCGTGTAAAGTGTAACAACCAACTCCGTTGAATCCGCAGCTTCGGAGTGTTGTCTGCTTTTATCTGAAGGCAGACATTTTTTATGGAATGCGCCTGTTCTTTATGAATTATACATGATTAAATGGCAGGCGATACTACTTCGGATTTATTCGTTCCCTCCGCGCACTCATGAACGGATTTTTTTCTACCCCGGAGTAGCATCGCTCCCTCTTAATTAATAAGATGTAGGAAAAATACTGTAATGAATTTTCAATGCTTTGATGATTTATTAGAGTATTTTTTATGTTATAGGAAATTACTCTGTAATGTTCCTATAACATAAAAAAGTGTCACAGAAAATCTTGACTTATTCTGGGTATCTGCTCAGAAGCAGGAAGGAGAGAAAACGATGGAAAAACCTTACTGGGAAGGAAAGGAATATTCTTATTTCAGCCATAAGAAGTGTGAATATTTTCCCTGTCACAAAAATGCAGATCCGGATGATTTTAACTGTCTGTTCTGTTACTGCCCTTTATATGCTCTGGGAGAGAACTGCGGAGGGAATTTCCGGTATACAGATAAGGGGATAAAGGACTGTACCAACTGCATGCTTCCACATAAAAGAAAAAATTACGGGTATATTACAGGAAAATATCAGGAACTGGCAGATATGATGAAAAGAGCAAAAGAGATTAATCCGAAATAAAGCGGGAAAGTGTCAGATTAGCAAGGATAAGAAAGAACGATTTTCATTGTAATACATGGTCTGTTCTGTTAGAATAAGGATATCAGAAGAGAAACGTCTGGAGTAAATTTTTAAGTAAAGCGTTACACACGCGCTTTCTGCACTTTTCACATGTACAGAAGAAAATGCATCGCAGGCATTTGACCTCTTTTCCTGACGGCATTTTCTGGCCGGCAGAATCTGACATTTCTGTTATCAGCAGATATTTCCCGGATCATTACATATGGAGGAGTATTTTGCTGTCAAAGTCATATGAGAAAAGCAGATAACAAAATACAATACTGAATATGAGGGTTACTGTTCACACGCCACTATCCCGCGAGGTGTTTTGGCATGAAAATGCCAAAATCCCGAGACATACCGCGCGAATTTATGCGATTAGCATAAATTCTGTGCATCGCGAAGCGTGTTACTGAGAACGGAGTGAACAGTAACATATGAGGGACTCATACATAGAACTGCCGGCAAGCGTTTACTGCTTTCCGGCAGTTTTTATGTTATAGTTAAGGTTGAAAAACAGAAACGAGAATGATATAATGTTATTATCTTTGGATATGGAGGAATTGATCAATATATGAAAAAAAGAAATGCAGTGATACGTGCCCTGTCGGTTTTTCTGGCTTCTGCTATGCTCTGTGCGTCGATACCTGTTACAGGCCAGGAATTATTTGAATCCGGAAACTGTCAGGAAACAGAGGGAGAAGCATCTGGTTTGGAGAAATTTCAAAGTCAGCTGGCAGATGATTTTGGAACAGACACAGAAACACAGGCTTTTGGAACAGATGATCCTGAACAGGATTTTCAGGATGGAGAAATACAAGAAGAAAATACAGATGGAATCCGATATATCAAAGGACGTCCGCTGACAGAGGCGGAGAGAAAAGAAGAACTGGAACCTTTCAGCAAATTGATGCCGCTGGAACCGGGAACTGAGGTAGAGAGCGACCTGACGTCGGTTTATGCTGCGAATGGAAGCAGAGAAAGTGCGTTTCCTGCCAGGTATGATCCCAGACAGCAGGGGCTGGTTACTCCGGTAAAGAATCAGAATCCTTTTGGGACATGCTGGGCTTTTGGGATGGCTGCAATGATGGAATCTTCTCTTCTGGCACAGAATAAGGGTGTCTATGATCTGTCAGAGGAACATCTGTCATATTTTTTCTCTAACAGACAAAATGATCCTCTGGGAAACACGTCCGATGATAAGAATTTAGTGTTGGGAGATTATCATTATGTAGGAGGAAATGATCGTATGGCTGCTATCTTTCTCAGTACCTGGTCAGGAATGACTACAGAAGATGATGTGCCTCTGCCTACAGACTCCTCTCATCGTCAGAATCTGACAATACAGATTCCGGACAGCAAAGCATATAATGCTGTTGCCTATCTGAAAAATGCATCATTTTCCAAGTACAGCAAGGAACGTATGAAGGAAATGCTTTTGAATGATCATGCTGTATCTATTATGCTTTGTATGTATGAAAGTTACGCCAATCCGGATACTGCAGCATACTGTTATCCTGTTGAGAAATCTTCTTCGATCACCCCAAATCATGTTGTGACAGTGGTGGGGTGGGATGATACTTACTCAAAGAACAATTTCCTGCCTGCTTCTAATGTGACCTCAGATGGAGCCTGGATCATAAAGAACAGCTGGGGGGATAAGAAAGGGGACGGAGGATATTACTATCTTTCCTATCAGGATCCTGGTATCACTAATCTTGTGAGTGCAGAGGCTGTAACTGTTTCTGATCAGAAATATAAGAATAATTATTTCTATGATGGTTCCTCAGCAATCTCAAGTATAAAGGTACAGGCGGGACAGTCTGTAGCTGCTGTTTATACAGCGAATGCAGGAAAGGGAAAGGCAGAGGCATTGGGTGAGATTAATCTGGTTACCAACAGTGACAATGCTTTTTATAAAATTCAGATATATACAGATGTTACAGATCCTTATGATCCGGAAAGCGGTGTTCCGGCATACGCTCAGCCATACGAGTTTGAGCAGCCCATCGCAGGCGTACAGACAATCAGTGTACCGGAAGTGACCTTAAAGCAGGGCAGCAGATATTCTGTGGTAGTTACTAATAATGGCGCTGAACATATCAGTTTTGGGGTAGAGGCAAATTCCAGTTACAACACCTCGGGAACAAAATGGTTTACTTCTGTAGCAGGTATAGAGAATGGACAGACATTTCATAAAAGCAGCTCAGAAACAGCTAAATGGGCGGATGGAAAGACGAAAAACTGGACTGTCAGGATCAAGGCACATACAAGAACCTTAAATAAGTCATGGGTGCCGGATACACCGGTATTTCAGGTAAAAGCTTACAATAAGGGATATAATCTTATTTCCTGGCAAAATGTTTCCGGAGCTTCAGGGTATTGTGTGTACAGAAAACCGGCTTCAGGAGGAAAATGGTCAAAAATCGCAGAGGTAGAGAATTCTGTGCTGAAATACAAAGACAGCAAGGTTACAGCAAATGAGTCCTACCGTTATACAGTAAAAGCTTACTATAATGCTTCCGGAAAGAAATATGCCAGTAAGTATAAGACTGGTGAGGTGATCAAAGCTGCACCTGCACTTCAGAAGGTTTCTTCAGTAAAATCTGAAAAGAATGGGATTCGTATCAGGTGGAATCCCCAGAAGAAATGTGACGGATATTATATTTACAGGAAGAAAAAAGGCGGATCTTATCAGCTGATAAAGAAAATTTCCGACAGAAATTCCTCTTCATATCTGGACAAAAAAGCACAAAAAGGTGTATCATATTACTATGCGGTAAAAGCATATGTAAAAGAACCTTATGGAAACACATACAGCAAGTACAAAAGTTCACCTGCTGTAAAAAGAAAATAAAAAATGAAGGAAAAAGATTATGAAGAGAAGGCTGGGAATAGTAATAACAATAGTGTTGTGCTTTGTTCTGACAACGATTTCTGTCTGTGCTGATGATGGGATCGGACAGAATCCGGATTATGTAACAGATTATTACATGATCGTGCAGAGTGCGCAGGGCGGTGTGGATATTTATGATGAGGCGGATTCTCAGAGTATTAAACTGAATGATATTCAGATTCCTAACGGAACTGCAATTCATGTTCTGGGTGAGAAAGACGGGACAGACAGCAAAAAGTGGGCATATACGCAGTATCACGGAATGAATGGTTATATTCTTATGGATGATCTGGATCCGGCAACCAGAGCGGAAGCTGCTGATAAAGAATATCGTACTTTTGGCGGTAAAGATGTAGACTTTGAAGTAAAGGTTCAGGGAAATGGTGCAAATGTGCCGGTTTACAACGGACCCGGAGAGAAATTTGATGAAGTTTCGGGTATAGATGGAATTGCAGATGGAACAACTGTACATATTTCTCAGTATCTTCAGGGAGAAGATGGAACAAACTGGGGGAAAACAGATACGGTTGGTATTGCGCAGGGATGGCTGAATCTTGACCGTGATACGGATTATGTGAATGAGAATGCAGCAGAAGATGTACCGGAGACAACTGGTACATCAGGAAATGTACCTGCTGTAGCCGAGAATATCACCCCGACTCCGGAAGCGACACCAACTCCGAAAGCAACACCAACCCCGGAAGCAACACCAACTCCTGAGGCAACGCCGACTCCGGAAGCAACACCAACTCCTGAGGTGACTCCTACAGAGGAGGCAACACCGACGCCTGAGGCAACTCCAACAGAAGAAGTTACCTCAACCCCGGAGCCTGAAGAGACAGAATCACCTGCTCCGGAAGGCGAACAGAGTCAGAAA
>CAKSAW010000024.1 GCA_934437695.1 uncultured Blautia sp.
TCACAGGTATTCTTATGTATTTTATCTGGCCGCTGGTACAGCATGGTATCTATGCTCTTGGAAATCTTGTAACCGGCACCGGATACCTGGGCACTTTTTTGTTTGGAATTATAAAAAGAGCTTTGATTCCCTTTGGGCTCCACCACGTGTTTTATCTTCCGTTCTGGCAGACAGCCCTTGGCGGTTCCTCCTATGTGGCAGGACAGCTGGTTTCCGGTGGACAGAATATTTTCTTTGCCCAGCTGGCGGATGCTGCCAATATCACCCATTTCAGTGCAGATGCCACCCGGTATTTTTCAGGTGAATTTATATTCATGATCTTTGGTCTTCCGGGAGCTGCCCTTGCTATGTACCGCTGCGCTAAACCCGGGCGAAAAAAAGCTGCCGGCGGCCTGCTTTTATCTGCAGCCCTTACCTCAATGTTTACCGGCATCACAGAGCCTCTGGAATTTTCCTTTTTGTTTGCTGCTCCTGTGCTTTTTGGTGTACAGGTGCTCCTTGCCGGAAGCTGCTACATGGTTGCACATATGCTGAATATAGCAGTTGGGCTTACTTTTTCAGGTGGACTGATCGACCTTATTCTTTTCGGAGTCCTTCAGGGAAATGCCAAAACCGGGTGGCTGATGATCCTGCCTGCAGGTATTCTTTATTTCTTCCTATATTATTTTTCTTTCTCATTTCTGATCCGAAAATATGATCTGAAAACCCCTGGACGGGAAGAAGATGGAGAAGAAACAAAACTTTATACAAAAAAAGATGTAAAACAAGCAGTAACCTCCCAGACCAGCGCCCTGATCACAGAAGGACTGGGTGGCTCTCACAATATTCAGGATGTGGACTGCTGTGCTACCAGACTGAGAATCACAATAAAGGATCCTTCTCTTGTATCTGAAAAGATCCTGAAAACCTCCGGTGCAAAGGGAATCATTCAAAAAGGTCCTAATATACAGATCATCTATGGACCGCAGGTAACTGTGATCAAAGCAGATCTGGAGGAATATTTAGATTCCCATAGGTGTTCCTCTCATATTATTTTTTCTCCTGTTACAGGAAATTCTATGGATTTGTCACAGGTGAAGGATGGGGTCTTTTCAGAAGGTCTTATGGGTCCAGGCGCTGCCATCCTGCCAGAAGAAGGTAAAGTTTTCGCTCCTTTTTCCGGAACCGTATCCATGATTTTTGATACAAAACACGCCATATCTCTTATCTCCCACACTGGTTTAGAGATTCTGATCCATATAGGGATCGACACAGTAAATCTTAAAGGTAAGTATTTCCAGATCCATACATCTGTGGGTGAAAGCGTAAAAAAAGGTCAGCTGCTTGCTGACTTTGATCTTGAAAATATTAAAAATGAGGGATATTCCATTGTCACACCTGTAGTGCTGGTAAACAGTGAAAGCCACCATGTTCACCTTGTAAAAAAAGGCCCTATCATAAAAGGTGAAGAATTTCTGACAGTGAAATAAAAAGGTTCAAAAAAGGCTGCTGTAGCACTCCTGTGTCAGGAATAAATACAGCAGCCTTTATCAGCCTGTAAGCTTAAAACGGATCTTATTTATCTCTCCAGATGATCCTGCCCTTGGACAAATCATATGGTGAAAGTTCAATCGTTACTTTATCTCCCGGAAGAATACGGATGAAATTCATGCGCAGCTTTCCGCTGATATGTGCAAGAACCACATGTTTATTCTCCAGTTCAACCTTAAACATTGCATTTGGAAGTTTTTCCAGAACAGTACCTTCCACTTCAATAACATCTGCTTTTGACATTGATTAACCTCCTGTGTCTGTCATCTGAAAACGAGTATTTGTACCTGTAGAGTACCCTCACAGTTACGAATATTTCAATTATTTAGTAAGCGTCAGAATCTCCGGTTCACCATCTGTGATCAGGATCGTATTCTCATAATGTGCTGAGAGAGAACCATCCATTGTTACAACAGTCCACTCATCATCCAGCCAGACTACATCCGGACGCCCCAGATTGATCATTGGCTCAATGGCAAGTGTCATCCCCGGTATTAGCTTAACGCCTCTGCGTTTCTGCGGGAAATTAGGGATCTGCGGGTCTTCGTGAAGATGTGTGCCAATCCCATGGCCAACCAGGTCACGAACAATACCATAATGGTATTTTGCCGCATATGCCCCAATCGCCTTTGAAATGTCATTAAGATGATTTCCTGCTTTCGCATACTTAATCCCCTCGAAGAAGGACTGCCTGGTCACATCCATCAGCTGCCTTGCCTCCTGGGATACTTCGCCCACTGCATAGGTACGCGCTGCATCTGAATGGTATCCTTTATAGATCAGTCCGGCATCGATCTTCACCAGATCACCGTCCCTTATAACCTTCTCCTCCGAAGGAATCCCATGAACAACCTCGTCATTCAGGCTGATACAGAAAGATCCTGGAAAACCTCCATAATTTAAAAAGTTTGGAATACATCCCAGTGAACGAATCATTTCTTCGCCGATACGATCCAATTCCTTTGTTGTAATTCCAGGTTTAATATAAGGGATCAGTCCATCATGCACCTTTTCAAGAAGATGTCCGGATTCCCTCATAAGTTGGATTTCATGCTCTGTTTTTATAGTAACTGACATTTGTTTTCCCCGTTTTATTCACCAAGGATAGCCACGATATCCCCAAATACCTCTTCAAGGTCCTTGGTTCCATCTACTGTCTTTAAAACACCCTGGTTTGTATAATAATCAATCAGTGGCTGTGTCTGATCATGGTACACATTCAGACGCTTCTGCACGGTCTCTGGCTTGTCGTCATCACGAAGAACCAGATCTTCTCCACATGCATCGCATACACCTTCTGTCTTTGGTGATGCATAAACAACATGATAAGTTGCACCGCATTTCAGGCAGGCACGTCTTCCACCCATACGTCTTACAATATTCTCATCCGGAACATCTACATCAATTGCATAATCGATCTTGCTTCCCAGTTTCTCAAGTGCTTTTGTCAGACACTCTGCCTGTGGAATTGTTCTTGGAAATCCATCAAGAACATAACCATTTTCTGCATCTGACTGCTGGATCCTGTCCACAACAAGGTCGCATGTAAGCTCATCCGGTACTAAAAGCCCCTGATCCATATATGTTTTTGCTTTTTTGCCAAGTTCTGTCCCGTTTTTGATATTTGCACGGAAAATATCGCCTGTGGAAATATGGGGAATTCCATATTTTGCAGCAATCTTCTTGGCCTGTGTACCCTTGCCGGCTCCCGGCGCTCCTAACATAACGATTCTCATAAAATACCTCCTGCATGGGATTACTATGGGATTATTATAGGTTTCCTTATTTTAAGCAAGGCTGCGATGCAAAATAGCACCGCAACCTTATCATGGCTTTATTCGTTCAGGAAGCCCTTGTAATTGCGGACAAGCATCTGGGACTCGATCTGTTTCACAGTCTCAAGGATAACTCCTACGATAATGATGATAGATGTACCACCAAAGGAAACATTTGCTCCAAATACACCGTTAAAGAAGAACGGAATAACTGCCACAATAATAAGGCCAACTACACCAATAAAGATTATATAATTCAGGATTTTGGTCAGATAATCTGACGTAGGCTTACCAGGTCTGATACCTGGGATAAAACCACCCTGTTTCTTGATATTATCTGCTACTTCCAGTGGATTAAAGGTAATGGAAGTATAGAAATATGCAAAGAAGACACAAAGTAAGATGTACACTACCAGTCCCCAGGTATACTGAAGCTGGCTCGGATTACACCAGTTGTTGGAAGAAAGACCACGAAGGATCTCACCGCCAATACCTGTACTGTTTGCCTTTCCTGCCATCTGGGCGATCACACCCGGGAAGGACATAATAGAAGAAGCAAAGATAACAGGGATTACACCTGCTGTATTAACCTTCAAAGGAATATTGGTCGTCTGTCCGCCCATAAGCTTTCTTCCAACCATCTTCCTGGAATACTGTACAGGAATTCTTCTCTCTGCACCGTTCAGAATCAGAACGAAAACAACCATTGCGATAATGATCGCTGCAATGATCAATCCGGCAAGCATTCCTTTTGCAATCGTCTTACCTTTGATAAAGTTCTCATACAGAACTGTCAGATCACTTGGGACACGGGATATGATATTAACAGTAAGTACGATAGAAATACCATTTCCAACGCCCTTCTCAGTAATACGCTCACCGATCCACATAAGCATTGCTGATCCAGCTGTCAGACACACAACAACTGTAAATCCTTTGAAGAAGTTCATGTTTGGAATAAGACCCTGACGTCCGAATCCGATTGCCATGGCAATTGACTCAAACAGAGCAAGACCAACCGTTACATAACGGGTGATTGCTGTGATCTTTTTCCTTCCTTCTTCACCATCTCTCTGCATCTCTTCCAGTGCCGGAATGGCAATGGTAAGCAGCTGCATGATAATGGAAGAAGTGATGTACGGTGTAATGTTCAATGCAAAGATCGACATCTGAGTAAAGGAACCACCGGTAAATGCATCAAAGAAGTTGAATGCATCGCCGGTATTCTGTTTAAACCAGTCCTTAAAGAAATCACTGTCAACTCCAGGTACCGGGAGCTGTGATCCAATACGGATCACAAGAATCATCCACAGTACATAGAGAAGTTTACGCCGCATTTCTTTAACTCTGAAAATATTTTTCAGATTTTCTAACATTAGATCACCTCGACGGTACCACCAGCAGCTTCGATTTTTGCTTTTGCAGTCTCGCTGACAGCATTTACTTTGACATTAAGTTTCTTTGTCAACTCGCCATTTCCAAGGATCTTAACTCCATCTCCTGCTTTGGAAATTGCTCTGCTTTCAAGTAAACTCTCAACAGTTACTTCTGCACCATCCTCAAAACGGTTCAGAATGTCAACATTGATTGCAATAATCTCTTTAGAATTTCTGTTTGTGAATCCTCTCTTTGGCAGACGTCTGTATAAAGGCATCTGTCCACCTTCAAATCCCGGTTTCTTATGTCCGGAACGTGCTAACTGTCCTTTATGGCCTTTTCCGGCTGTTTTGCCGTTTCCTGAACCATGTCCACGGCCTCTTCTGAAGTTATCGCTATGCTTAGAACCATCAGCTGGTCTTAAGTTTGATAATTCCATATTGGCACCTCCTTTTAGTATTCAACTCTTTTAACTATTATGCTTCTTCTACTTTAACCAGGTGCTGTACCTGCTGAATCATTCCTCTGGTTGCAGCATTATCCGGCATCTCAACTGTTTTATGCATCTTTGTAAGACCCATAGCCTTAACAGTCAGTTTGTGCTTCGGAACTGCGCCAATAGGAGATTTTACTAATGTAACTTTTAATGTGTTTGCCATTTTCGTATTCCTCCTTAAGCCAGAATCTCATCAACAGATTTACCGCGAAGTTTAGCAACTTCTTCCGGAGTCTTTAACTGTCTTAAGCCTTCGATGGTAGCAAGAACAACATTCTGTTTATTTCTGGATCCCATACATTTTGTACGGATGTTTTTGATACCTGCTAACTCGATTACCGCACGTGCAGGGCCACCAGCGATAACTCCAGTACCTTCCGGAGCTCTCTTCAGAAGCATCTGTGCGCTTCCGTAGTTTCCTACAAAATCATGGGTAATAGAACCATTCTCATCTCTGGCAACTGTAACTAATTTCTTCATTGCATCCTCTTTTCCTTTGCGGATTGCTTCAGGAATCTCGGCTGCTTTTCCTAAACCTGCGCCAACGTGTCCATTGCCGTCACCGACAACAACTAAAGCTGTGAAACGGAAGTTACGACCACCTTTAACAACCTTTGTAACACGCTTGATTGACACTACTTTATCTTCTAATTCTAACTGACTAGCATCAATAAGATTACGTTTCATGTGTTTTCGCTCCTCCTTTTAGAATTTCAGTCCAGCTTCTCTTGCTGCCTCTGCCAATGCTTTTACTTTACCATGGTAAATGTAACCGCCTCTGTCAAAAACTACGCCTTCGATGCCAGCTTCCAAAGCCTTTTTACCGATCACGGTACCAAGAGCTGCTGCAGCTGCTACATCGTCTGTGTTCTCAAGCTGTGCTTTTACATCTTTCTGAAGAGTAGAAGCAGATACTAAAGTCTTGCCAACAGTGTCATCGATAATCTGTGCATACATATGCTTGTTTGAACGAAATACTGCAAGACGAGGAGTCGTAGCAGTGCCGTTTAAATGATGACGTAATCTTCTATGCTTTTTCTGACGAATTTCCGCCCTAGATGCTTTATTAATCATTTTCTCACTCTCCTTAATTATTTCTTACCGGTCTTACCAACTTTACGTCTGATAACTTCATCAGAATACTTGATACCTTTGCCCTTATATGGCTCAGGTCTTCTCTTGTCTCTGATCTCAGCCGCAAACTGTCCAACCTTCTCTTTGCTGATACCGGATACGACGATCTTGTTGTCTTCAACTTTTGTCTCAATACCATCCGGATCTTCCATTTCAACCGGGTGAGAATATCCAAGGCTTAATACAAGCTTTTTACCCTGTTTTGCTGCTTTATAACCAACACCGTTTACCTCAAGTGTTTTGGAATAGCCTTCGCTTACTCCGACTACCATGTTGTGGATAAGGCTTCTGGTCAATCCATGAAGGGATTTCATCTTCTTAAGATCATTTGGTCTTGCAACTACTACATGACCATCTTCTACTTTGATTTCCATTTCTGTAGGAAGCGCTCTTTCAAGTGTTCCTTTTGGTCCCTTTACAGTTACTACATTACCCTCAGCAATAGATACCTCAACTCCTGCCGGGATAGCAACTGGAAGTCTACCGATTCGTGACATACTGTGTGTCCTCCTTACTTAGATTATCGGAGGGGAAACTGTATCCCCTCTGTTTTCAGTGCTGCGTCTTTGGTGTGCATCAGTGTAAGCTTACCAGCTTACCAAACGAATGCCAGTACCTCGCCGCCTACCTGCTGTTTACGAGCTTCTTTATCTGTGATAACGCCCTTATTTGTAGAGATGATTGCTACACCAAGTCCACCAAGAACCTTTGGAAGCTCATCTTTACCAGCATACACACGAAGACCTGGTTTGGAGATTCTCTTTAAACCAGTAATGATCTTCTCGTTTTTGTCTTCACCGTATTTCAGTGTGATATGGATTGTCTTGCATGCTCCATCCTCAACTAAATCATACTTTGTGATATATCCCTCATCTAAAAGAATGTTTGCGATTGCAATTTTCATTTTGGATGCCGGAACGTCTACTGTGTCATGTTTTGCAGTGTTAGCATTACGAATTCTTGTAAGCATATCTGCGATTGGATCGCTCATTGTCATGTAAGTTTCCTCCTCATTCAGACTTTACATGTCTTAGATATATTTGAATAATTTACGTGTTACCTTGTTCATCAACGGATCTTACTCATTAAGTGCTTCGATTTACCAGCTAGCTTTCTTAACTCCCGGGATCTGGCCCTTGTAAGCTAACTCACGGAAGCAGATTCTGCAGATTCCGTATTTTCTTAAATATGCATGTGGACGTCCACAAATTTTGCAACGGTTGTACTCTCTAGTAGAGAATTTGGATCCACGCTGCTGTTTGATTTTCATTGCTGTTTTAGCCATGAATCTTTCCTCCTATCAATTACTTTGCAAACGGCATATTGAATAATGTCAGTAATTCGCGGGCTTCTTCATCTGTCTTAGCTGTGGTAACGAAGATAATGTCCATACCTCTTACTTTATCAACCTTATCATACTCTACCTCAGGGAAGATCAGCTGCTCTTTAATACCCAGTGCATAGTTTCCTCTGCCGTCGAAAGCATTAGGATTAACACCACGGAAGTCACGTACACGCGGAAGAGCAAGATTGATAAGACGATCAGCGAACTCATACATCTTTTCTCCTCTTAATGTAACCTTACATCCGATAGGCATTCCTTCTCTGATCTTGAAGTTAGCAACGGATTTCTTAGCTTTTGTTGCAATTGCTTTCTGACCTGTGATCAGTTCCATATCAGCGATTGCAGCGTCAAGAAGTTTTGCGTTTTCTTTTGCTTCACCAACACCCATGTTAATGACGATTTTCTCGAGTTTTGGCACTTCCATAACATTTTTGTATCCGAATTTTTTGGTCATGGCATCCATGATCTCATTTTTGTAAAGCTCTTTTAATCTACTCACTTATGTCTGCCTCCTCTCTCAATTAATCATCAATTACTTTACCGGTTGCTTTAGCAACACGAACTTTTTTGTCTCCGTTCATCTGGAAACCTACTCTGGTAGCTTTTCCATCAACAAGTAACATAACATTGGAGATGTGAAGAGGAGCTTCCTTTGTAATGATTCCACCCTGCTGGTTTGCAGCAGACGGTTTGGTATGCTTTGTAACAACATTTACGTTCTCAACAAGAACTGTGCTGTTCTTTGCATTTACTGCAAGAACTTTTCCTTCTTTACCTTTATCTTTTCCAGCGATTACTGTAACAGTATCGCCTTTTTTAATTTTCATAGCTGACATTAGGCACCCTCCTATAATACTTCCGGAGCTAAGGAAACGATCTTCATGAATTTCTTCTCACGAAGCTCTCTGGCAACTGGTCCAAAGATACGTGTTCCTCTCGGAGTTAAGTCGTCTTTAATGATTACGGCAGCATTTTCATCGAAACGGATATAGGATCCGTCTTTACGACGAGCGCCCTTCTTTGTTCTAACTACAACTGCCTTTACTACATCACCTTTCTTAACAACGCCGCCTGGTGTTGCATCTTTGACAGTAGCAACGATAGTATCACCAATGTTTGCATATCTTCTTGTAGAGCCACCCATAACACGAATACAAAGGATTTCTTTTGCACCAGTGTTGTCGGCAACTTTCAGTCTTGTTTCCTGCTGAATCATACTGGTCTTCCTCCTTATTTCACTTTCTCTACAATCTCAACCAGTCTCCATCTTTTGTCCTTGGACAGCGGTCTGGTCTCCATTACTTTAACGGTATCACCAATATTGCACTCATTATTTTCATCATGAGCCTTTAATTTATATGTTCTCTTCACGATTTTTTTGTAAAGAGGATGTTTTACATGGTCTTCAATAGCAACTACAATGGTCTTGTCCATCTTATTGCTGACAACCTTACCCACACGGGTTTTTCTCAGATTTCTTTCCACGATTGTTTCCTCCTATATTCACTATTTGGAAGCGTTAGCCTGCTCAGTGATTACTGTCTGGATTCTGGCAATATTTCTGCGAACCTCTTTGATTCGTCCGGTATTGTCTAATTGATTTGTTGCATTCTGAAATCTCAGATTGAAAAGTTCTTTCTTAGCAGCTACTAATTCTTCATTTAATTCAGAAGCTGATTTTGTTCTTAAATCTTCTACGAATTTATCAATTTTCACTGTTATCACCGCCTTCTAACTCTGCACGAGAAACTATTTTACATTTGCATGGTAACTTGTGCATTGCAAGACGCAACGCCTCACGAGCGATATCCTCGGATACACCTGCGATCTCGAACATTACACGACCTGGCTTAACAACTGCAACCCAGTACTCCAGAGCACCTTTTCCGGAACCCATACGAGTTTCTGCTGGTTTTGCTGTTACCGGTTTGTCTGGGAAAATCTTGATCCAAACTTTACCACCACGTTTGATATAACGAGTCATAGCAACACGGGCTGCCTCGATCTGATTGGATCTGATCCAGCATGGCTCAGTAGCTACAAGACCGAAATCACCATAATTGATAACGTTGCCTCTAAGGGCTTTTCCTCTCATGGAGCCACGGAATTGTTTACGACGTTTTACTCTTTTTGGCATTAACATTATTTATCGCTCCCTTCCTTAGTTCCTTTTGTTGGAAGTACTTCGCCATTGTAGACCCAAGCTTTTACGCCAACTTTGCCGTATGTTGTGTCTGCTTCTGCGAATCCATAGTCAATATCTGCACGAAGTGTCTGAAGCGGAATAGTTCCTTCGCTGTAGAACTCTGTACGAGCCATATCAGCACCGCCAAGACGTCCGGATACGGATGTTTTGATACCTTTTGCTCCGGCCTTCATAGTTCTCTGCATTGTAGATTTCATTGCACGTCTGAAGGAGATACGGTTCTCAAGCTGTAATGCAATGTTCTCTGCTACTAACTGAGCATCTCTGTCAGGTCTCTTAACCTCTTTGATGTCAACGATTAATTTCTTTGTTGTATATTTAGCAAGCTCTGCTTTAACTTTCTCGATCTCAGCTCCGCCTTTACCGATAACGATACCAGGTTTTGCTGTATAGATGATGATCTTTACTCTGTCAGATGCTCTCTCGATCTCAATCTTGGAAACACCTGCGCTGTATAATTTCTTTTTCAGGAAAGATCTGATATTGTAATCTTCTACCAGATAGTCTGCGAATTCGCCTTCAGCATACCATCTTGAATCCCAATCTTTGATAACACCGACTCTAAGGCCATGTGGGTTAACTTTCTGTCCCATGTTTTTCCTCCTTATCTTTCATCCAGCACGATGGTGATATGGCTTGTTCTCTTCTCGATTCTGTAAGCCCTACCCTGTGCTCTCGGCTGAATTCTCTTCATTGTAGGTCCTTTGTTTGCAAAGCACGCTGCAACATAGAGGTTGTCTGCGTTCATTCCGTTGTTATTCTCAGCATTTGCAACAGCTGACTCAAGCAGCTTCTTTACAACGCTGGAAGCGTATCTCGGATTATATGTCAGGATTCCAAGTGCTGTCTGCACATCTTTGCCACGGATTGCATCTAATACGTAGCAGGCTTTCTGAACAGAAATTCTTGCATAAGATAATTTTGCAGACGGCCTTGTCTCTCTATTACTCTCATTTCTGGCTCTCTTAATCTGGCTTCTATGTCCCTTTGCCATTTTTAAGTGCCTCCTTTCGTCTTATTCAATATACATCTTATATCAGAACACCTTGGTCACTTAAATCGCCTTACGGTTCATTAAGTGTCCAGGTGAATAACACATTGTATGTGCTAATTAGCGAACGCCGGATTTCTTTTCGTCTTTACCGTGTCCTCTGTAAGTTCTTGTAGCCACGAACTCGCCAAGCTTGTGTCCTACCATGTCCTCTGTAACATATACCGGAACATGCTTTCTTCCGTCATGGACAGCAATTGTATGTCCAACGAAGGACGGGAAGATTGTGGAACGACGAGACCATGTTTTAATTACGGATTTATCATTTGCAGCATTTAAAGCATCGATCTTTTTCAGTAAGCTCTCATCTGCAAAAGGTCCTTTTTTCAGTGAACGAGACATTCTTAATCCTCCTTATTATTTTGATAAAGCTTTGCCATCGCGTCTTCTTACGATGAGCTTGTTGGACTGTTTGTTTTTCTTTCTGGTCTTCAGGCCGAGAGCCGGTTTACCCCAAGGAGTACACGGACCTGGACGTCCGATACCGGTCTTTCCTTCACCACCACCATGCGGATGGTCGTTAGGGTTCATGACAGAACCACGAACGGTAGGTCTGATACCCATGTTACGTTTACGTCCTGCTTTACCAATATTAATCAGATTGTGGTCTCCGTTTCCGATAACACCTACAGTAGCACGGCATACGATCGGAACCATTCTCATCTCGCCAGATGGAAGACGAAGAGTAGCATATTTTCCTTCTTTTGCCATTAACTGAGCACCGTTACCAGCAGAACGAACCATCTGTCCGCCCTTTCCAGGATGAAGCTCAATATTATGAATCATAGTACCAACCGGGATCAGCTCTAATGGAAGGCAGTTACCAACACGAACCTCAGCTTCCGGACCATTCATGATCTTCTGACCAACCTTCAGTCCTTCCGGAGCAAGGATGTAAGCTTTCTCGCCATCTGCATAGCAGATCAGTGCGATATTTGCTGTTCTGTTCGGATCATACTCGATAGTCTTAACAGTTGCCGGAACACCATCTTTTCTTCTCTTGAAATCGATGATTCTGTATTTTCTTCTGCTTCCGCCTCCGCGGTGTCTTACAGTGATTTTACCCTGATTGTTACGGCCGGCGCTTTTCTTTAAAGAAACAACCAATGATTTCTCTGGCTTTGAAGTAGTAATCTCAGAGAAGTCAGAACCGGTCATATGTCTTCTGGACGGTGTATATGGGTTATAACTCTTGATTCCCATTTCAGTTCTCCTTTCAAATTTGTTCTCACGCTTTTGAATGCGTATATCCGCGATGAACAGAGCGCCAAGGATTCATAAGAGGGAAGCCGTCATGCTTGCATGTAAGGCTGAGCTCTCATGAAGACTTGCAAGCGTGTAACGCGACTGAGGAAGC
>CAKSAW010000025.1 GCA_934437695.1 uncultured Blautia sp.
TGGTGGAACCAAACTCAATACCAAGTGCTGTTTTGTTCGCAAGAATTGCTGCTTTTGCTTCTGCTGCTCCCATTTTTGTGTACCTCCCTGATTTTTGTTATTTATTACTGTTTCAACATACTTTTTTTACAATTTTAGGCTGCCCTCACAGGCAGTTATCATCAGCCTGATATGGCAGCCTCTATATTAATTTCAAAGATTATTATTTTCTGAATGCAAGTTCATTCCATCTCAGTTCATTTTTGAAATCACGGATATTTGTATCTTTATCAATGTAAACAGCTTCAATACCCATAGCAGCTGCCCAGTCTCCCATCTGCTCTGCTGTCAGGTCATAAGAGAATGCTGTATGGTGAGCTCCACCTGCAAGAATCCATGCTTCTGCACCTGTCTTAAGATTTGGCTGTGGTGTCCAGAATGCACTTCCTACAGGAAGCTTCGGCATCGGTTTCTCAACCTTCTTGCAGTCTACATCATTGATGATCAGACGGAAACGGTCTCCAAGATCGATCAGGGATGTTGCGATACCAGAGCCTGTCTTGCTTGTGAATACAAGTCTTGCAGGATCTTCTCTGTCACCCATGGAAAGCGGGCAAACCTTAATGCCGATCTTGCCATCTGCAACAGACGGGCAGACCTCAAGCATATGAGACTGAAGGATTCCTTCTTTTCCAGGTACAAAGTTATATGTATAGTCTTCCATCATGGAAGTTCCTTTTGCATCTTTTACACCAGCTGTCATAATCTTCATCAGACGAACCATTGCAGCTGTCTTCCAGTCACCTTCTGCACCGAATCCATAACCTTTTTCCATAAGTCTCTGGATTGCAAGTCCAGGAAGCTGCTGCAGAGCACCCAGATCTCCAAAGTGTGTAACGATTGCCTGATAATTTTTCTCTTCCAGGAATTTCTCAAATCCGATTTCAATCTGAGCCTGAACTGCTACATGACGTCTGAATTCTTCAGGATCTCTTCCCTCAAGAATGATATCATATTTGCTGTAGTATTCATCTACTAATGCATCAACATCACCCTTAGCTACATCTTTTACATAGTCAGCGATCTCATTTACAGGATAAGCGTCTACTTCCCATCCGAATTTGATCTGTGCTTCTACTTTATCACCTTCTGTAACAGCTACGTTTCTCATGTTATCTGCTACACGACATACACGGATATGGCTGCTTTCCATAATACCAACAGCTGTACGCATCCAGGAAGCAAGTCTTTCCTGAACATCTTTATCTGCCCAGTGACCAACGATTACTTTTCTTTCGATTCCCATTCTTGTGACAATGTGACCATATTCACGACCGCCATGAGCAGACTGGTTTTCATTCATAAAGTCCATATCAATGGTATCATAAGGAATTTCTTCATTAAACTGTGTATGAAGATGGCAAAGCGGTTTTCTGTATTCTTTCAGACCAAGGATCCATGATTTTGCCGGTGAGAAAGTATGCATCCATGTGATAACACCTGCACAGTCCTCATCTGCATTTGCCTCATTAAATGTTTTACGGATCAATTCATTTGTGATCAGTGTTGGTTTCCATACAAGTTCGAATGGAAGAACACCGCTTTTGTTTAATTCTTCAACAATGATTCTGGAATGCTCAGCAACCTTTCTTAAGCATTCATCTCCGTAAAGATCCTGTGAACCTGTACAAAACCAAAACTTATAGTTTCTTCCTGTTTTCATGATAAAATTCCTCCTGGATTTTTTTATATTTTCAGATTTTCTGCTGCTTTCCACTGCATCTTCAATCTGTGTGTTTACTGTTAATATCTGACGTTTTTATTCAGCCTTTCTACACGATCCCCGTATGATCAGTTCCGGGTGGATCAGTCTTTCAACCCTGCTCTCTTCTTCAGAAACCCCATTGATCTTTTCCAGAATCAATTCTGCTGCCATTTCTCCCAGTTTTTCCTGAGGATGAGCAATTGTTGTGATTCCGCTTCCACGCTGCGCATACAGCGAATTATCATAACCTGTGACCGAAACGTCTTCCGGTATCCTGATTCCCAGTTTTTCCAGCTCCTCCATAACCTGAACAGCAATCTGGTCATTATAGCAGACAATTCCATCAGGAAGCTGTCCGGTCTGCACCATTTCTTTTGCCATCAATGCTGGTTTAACCTTTCTGTCCTCCGTGTGAAACCAGATAACATCATCAGGATCATAGGAAATCCCGGCCTCCTGCAGTGCTTTTACATAGCCTTTATGACGTTTCAGCCCCTGCATATCATCAGCTTTAAAGAATCCTTTAATCTTCTTATGTCCCAGATCCAGCAGATATTTGGTTACAAGATAGCCGCCCTGTGTATCGTCCATAAGGATATGAGGTTTATCTCTCATTTCAGAATAGATTCCCTGGATAAACACATATGGAATATCAAACTTGTCCAGATTCTGATAAAGATTTCTGTGTTTACATATCATTTCACTTTTACTTGGTTCAATGATCAGTCCATCAATATCTTTCTTCAGAAGTTCTTCCAGACATCTGGCTTCTTTCTGCCTACTATTTGCCGTATTTTTCAGGATAATGCTGTAACCACTTTCTGAGAGGACATTGTCCATTCCCTGTATCAGTCTCGGAAAAATGTAATCAGAAATATATGTGGTAACTACCGCAATATTTTTTGATTTTTTAATGTGGCGCATATTCTCTGAACAATAAGTACCTTTCCCGTGAAATGCCTCCACATATCCGTCCTGTTCCAGAATCCCCAGTGCTTTGCGGACCGTATGTCTGCTCAGGGAATATTTCTGGGAAAGTTCGTTTTCCGAAGGAAGCTTTTCTCCCGGCCGGATAACTCCTGATACAATATCATTCTTGAGCTGTTCCATAAGCGAGAAATATTTAGGCTTTCCATTATCTGTCATGTCTTCTTCCCTCCTGTATTTAGGATACAACTTGTACGCACATACGAACAAGTTGTTTTTTATGCATAAATTATACAAAATATCAGGAGATTTTTCAGCACATTTTTATTATTTCTTGTACTTATATAGTTCTGCATCTGCTATTTCATAACAGGTTCCATGTACTGCCATGCGTATTTCTTTATCCAGATGTGAATTACAGGTAATCAATGTTATTATAGGCTTTCCCACATCCGGCTCTATGCCTGTCTCATACATGGAATTCTTTTTCAGCTCTGCCAATTGTCTCTTGTATGCAGGACTTGATAAGTCATATCCATATTCAAATGCAGCACTTTGAGCTGATGCCTGTTCTACAGAAAATATTTTATACAGAAATTTTCTTTCAGGTGTTATGACCTCAATTTCCGGGCATGAAGACAGAAATTCCGACTGTTCATAACAATTCAGATCAGCAAACATCATATGCCCTTCCATGTTATGACCATAAATAATACTGTGAGATCCCATCAGATCCTTTTTGTTATTATGTTCCAGAAAAATACATCCAAATAAATCCTCGTCTCCTTTAAAATTATGCTTCAGATAATATTCGTCATCCATCCCCTGAACTACAGGATAAGAAATATCAGCTCCCGGAATGGTGATCCAGGCAACCACCTGAGAATTGATCTTTCTTAAATTTTCCCAGGAAATCCCGAAGGATTCCCTGATCTTATCTGCACTGTCTTTTATAATATCAGATGTCTTTCTCTGTGTCTTTTTGTGTCTTCTCTCACTGCTTTTTATATTATTATCACTCATGACTTCTTTTTTATCTGCCGGTAAACTGTCATCCTCTTCTTCCTGTAACTCTGCCATTTGTGCAAGCTTTTCATATTCCTGTTTTGCTGTCATATTCTGTTCATAGCTTTTCACATAGAACCCCGCACAATATATCAGCAGCCCAATCGCTGCTATGATCATGCTTACTGCAAATGTCCTCAGCTTCTTCATTTTCGCGTCATACCTTTAAGCTTTCTTTTACATGAAACAGATTTTCTGTAAATCACCACACCTCCTGCCAGCATGACAGAGCCAAGAATGCCCAAAACAGCCATCGTTTTAAATGGTCTGGCGTCTCCTGTCTTGGAGCTTCCAGCCACAGACCCACTCTGATAACTTCCATTTCCGCCGGAATATCCCCCTGAACTTCCATATCCACTGTTCCCGGAGGTTCCGCTGCCATTGTTTCCACCATTATAAGAGGGCACAGGTGTCTTTGTGGGCGCCGGAGTCAGCTTCGGACAAGTTCCCGGAACAGATGGCACAGGTGTTACTTTCGGTGTTGCTGTTGGTTTTGGAGCATCTGTTGGTTTTGGCGTCTCTGTTGGTCTGGGTGTTTCTGTTGGCTTTGGTGTTACAGATGGAGCGGGAGTAACAGCCGGTTCTGCTTTTACATATACCTCATGCTGTGCAGATATTTCCGGAGAAATATCTCCCCTTGCCCTTGCAGTATTTACTACTTTTTCAGGCTCTGTACTCTCTGTCTTAAATACAGTTTCATAACACACTTCCAGCTTATCCATATCAGATAATGATGCTCCTGTATTGATTACAAACCCTGTTTCTCTTATCTCTGTACTGATGTCCTTCATTTCTATGCCATTTTTCTTTACAAAAATACTGTCCTTTATAATTGATGCGTTTGGGTTTTCCAGTATATCTTCAATAATGATATTCTGATCTGAGACATCCTCCCGCAGTTGCCTTACTGTCAGCTTATAATATCCTTTTTCACCTGATGCATATTCTTTTTTATCTGATTCTTTGACAATTTCAAGGATCGGACTGTGTACCTCTGTTTCTGCCTCACCTGTTGCAGGTATCTTTTCACTGCTGTCTGCCACTGCGGTATTATGTACCTTCTGCCCTGCCAGCGTCGGATCAATTACTGCTGCCTGATATTCTATGATCATACTTCTCTGCCCCAGGCAGTCCGGTGGATTATACATTACCTGCTCAAAGAGACCACCTCTGTCATTATCACAGATACTGTATCTGCTGTCTTTTATCAGTGTTTTTCCTGTTGACATCAGGAAAGTATTATCGTCACTTGCCTGAACATCCCCATCTGTCAGATTTCCATTCTCATCCATCAGAACCACTGAATCTTTCAAAAGCCGTACTCCCGGTGTATCTATCACATCATGCAGGGTAACATTACGTGCCACACATCCTGTCTGCTCCTGAGTCATAACAATACGGTATGTGATAATATCCCCATATTTATAAAAAGGTTTATCTGCTGTTTTCTCTACCTTAAGTACAGGTGAATTCACCCAGACTTTTGACGTATCCTTTACTTCCTGTGCATTATCTGCATATGCCTTCGCTGTATTTACAATCTCCAGTCCATTTACACTTTCCTGCACAGTACAGTGGAAATTAACAGTGACAGGAGTCTGGTATGGCAGATCTGAAATTGTCACGATCCATCCGGTCCCCTGACGTGTTACCTGGCAGCTTACCGGTTTTTCTACTGTTTCTTTATAATTCTCCGGATTCAGCTGATTTCCCGCATCATCAGTACCTGCAACAGGATTCAGAATTGCAACAGGAACACCACTTACAGTAACTGCATCTTCTGTTCCATCCAAAGCCAGTCCTTCTGGAAGAGAAAGATCACTGATCACAAGATTTCTTGCAATAGACCCTTTTTGAAGATTATTTACTGTAACCAGATAATTTACCTGTTCTCCTACACGGAACTCATTTTCCGCACGTCCGTCCCCTGCTGCCAGATATGGATTCTGAAAACCTTTATCAATAGAAAGAACTGCTGTATTTACATATACTTCTGCATCATCCTGTGAAACCGGAGCATTTTGTGCCTGTACATTGGCAATATTAATACTCTCCATGCCATTTGCCTCTTCTGTAACTGTACAGAGAAAAGAAATCATAACCGGAACATTCGCCGGAAGATCTGAAATATTCAGCCTCCATCCGGTTCCTTCCTGAAGAAATTCATAACTTACCGGTTTCTCTGATGTTTCATTACAAAGTTCCGGATTCAGCTGATTCGGAATATCCTCAGTTCCTGCCGTCAGCTGAGTAATACTTTGCGGAATCCCACTGACAGAGATATCTTCTGCTGATAAAAGTGCAAGTCCTGCAGGCATATCAGTATCCCATACAGTTACATTTCTGGCTATTGTACCTTCTTTTTTATTTTCTACCAGCACATTGTACTGTACCTGTTCCCCAACCTGCCATTCATAATGATCTGCAGATTTCTCGATCCAGAATTCTCCTGAATTCACATATACTTCTGCATCATCAGATTTCTCATCTGCATTGGAAGCTTTTACAGTTGCCGCATTCACGCTTTCATGTCCATTTGCTTCTTCCTGGGCAATACAGTGAAAGATGATCGTTACAGGCTGACTGTATGGCAGACAGGAACAGTAAAAAGCAAATCCGTTCTCATCTGCATCCAGATGAGACTCCACCTGTCTTATTTCATATGCCTGACCTGTTTTCTTATCCGGTACAGGATAATTTACCTGTTGCAGGACACCCAGTACTTCTATACTTTGTGTACCACCTGCCAGAACCAGTCCCTGTGGCAGACCGATATCAGTGATATTTACATCTTTCGCAATCGTTCCTGCAGTTACATTATTAACCACGATTCTGTAGGATACCTGTTCTCCTGCCTGCCATTCATACTTATCCGCCGTTTTATCAATCTCAAGCTGAGGACTGTTCGGCCATACCTCAGCCATATCCTTTCTTGATTCCTGCTCTCCTGTCTCAAGATTGAGCAGATTATCTGCTGTTGCAGTTACAATATTCTCCCATTCCTTTCCATTTGACTCCTCTGATGCCTGACATTTAAAACAGATCGTGATCGTTTCACCATATTTCAGAGACGGGCACTCTGCCTTCCATCCATTATCTCCTGATCTGGTAAGCATACAGTTCTCTGTGCCCTGACTTGTCTGCACTGTATACTGTTCGTCCAGAAGCTGCAGACATGCCGGGATCTCATCTGTGATAACTACATTTACTGCCTTTACATCCGGTTTTGTCTGAGTGACTGAAACCTGATAATCTACAATATCTCCTGTTTTCCATTCATACCGGGAAGTATTTTTAGCTACTTCCAGTTCAGGTGGGATCACACTTTTTATCCATACTGTTTCTGTATCCATAACATCTCCACTTCCATTTGTACGTTCATAACTCATGGAAGCATGATTCGGTACAATAATACTATATCCATCCTCTGCAAGATATTTTGAAATGCTGATCTCTGATTCTGGTCTTTGACGTACCTTCAGGGTAACTGTATAAGTCTGATTATCTGTAAAATTTTCATCCCGAAGACTTTCCGTTTTTGCACTGCAGGTTACTTTCTGTCCTTCAACAGACACATCAAACTGATCTGTCACTGTCTGTCCTGTATCATTCACAACACTTACTTTAGATGAATCCTCTATAACAAGACAATCCTCAATTATATCCTGTATCACAAATGATCGCAGTTTATTTGGCGTTACCTCTGCCTGGATCATATATTGAAATTCCTGCCCCTGTCTGATAACAAAAGGCTGCTCTTTTGATGCAGTGCTTCCCTTATCCCAGGTACAGTTTGCTTCTCCCACACGCTTCTCCGGGACTTTCTTCATTTCAACATCACCAAAACAATAGGATGTAAAATCAAAATATGCATATGCCTTGCAATACTTTTGCCCCTTAAAATTCGGACAGTAACTGTTTCCGGATGGATCCAGATACTTCTTTCTCGTAATTTCTGCCCATCTCTCCTGAGAACCAGCTTTTGCAATTGCATCTTCACGGCTTTTATCCCATTTATCCAGCCTGAACTGATGACAGAATTCCACTGCAAAGTTGTCCGTATTATAAAAAAGATTCAGCCAGCCTCTGGAATCATCCGGTTCTACAGAACCAAGCGGCGAGGATACAGCATTTCCATCCACAGTCAGATAATCATTATCCTTCAGAACATAAGCATTATCCAGCCCACAGTCTGCCGGAATACGGACACCCTGTCCTGCATCAATATCACGAATAGTCCCATGACCACTGATGGGCAGGGTTTCCTCTGTTCCATGCTTCAGAAACTGAAACTTAACCTTTGCATATCCTACAGAATAAATGAATACGCCTATACTGTTTTTTGAAAATCCAACCATCGGATAAGCTTCATTATCTTTCCATGCAAATGTGGCTCCTCCTTTATTTTGTACGATCGACTCTGCAGTACGCAGATCATAACGTGGTTCTGCATTCTCTACTCCCATAAGGATAAGCCGCACATCTACAATATTTCCGTTTCCATCTTTTCCTACATTGTTATAACGCATACCCGCACTTCCGGACTTATAATCTGCACCTACACGGACACATTCCGTGTCGCGTTCACTTTTTCCATTGTCTGAAAAAGCTTCCCTGTCCAGATTATCGCAGCCAAAAGATTCATATGTAGTAATTCCGGGCTGAAACTTCATATTAAAACGGTAACCATAGTCTACCGTCTTGTTATTGTCCCAGGTTTCTATAGACAAAGGAACTGCCGCCCTGGTAACACAAACAGGCAAAAGCCCCAAAATTGCCTGCAAAATAAAGAGCACTGCAAGAAGCAAGGCCCCCAGGCGTTCTTTCAGTTTTAGATTACGTTTCATTTTCTGTCTCCTTTCCAAAATATAAAATATAAAAATAAATGTGGGATTTTTCCCTGCACATGGCAGGATTAGAGATTAAGAAGGGTAAATCAGAAAATTATAATTCAAATTATGTAATTATTTATAGAAATGGGAAATTTTAAAGATTATGTACAGGGTTTCTTTCGAAGCCCTGTACAGATTTTTCAGAAAATATTATATGGTTAGTTCTTTCGCTTCTTCAACCATGAAATAAAATAAAGAATAATCGCAAGAATAACAAAGAAAGGAAGAACTGCTCCGATCACCAGTACCAAAAGTATGATCACAAGAACTGCACCTGCAATAACAACTGCCTTGCCATGCCAGGTAGAAAGATCGATCACCTTCTTCCAGGCCTTTTCCTGGTGAGGCGGTTCAGCTTCATTACCATAACTGCTTCCATAGGAAGAATACTCTCCATAATCCTCCTGTGTGCTTCCATCATCTGTATCGATCAGCGTCTTTGCTATCAGGCGGGGATCTCCTAACTGTTCCAGAACTTCCTGTTCCGAACATCCACCACGCACCTGAGACTGTATATAATCTTCATAATACCTGATATGTGCCGCTGCTTTACCTTCCTGCATCTGCCCGGCAAGCTGGCTTCTCAGGGTTTCCAGAAATTCCTGTCTGTTCATTTTTTATACTCCGTTTTGCCAGAATCTATAAATCCTCTTATTTATCTATTTTACCATACTTACCGCAGGTGGCAACTAATATAATTATAAACTTTTTATGAAATTCCTATAAATTCCTCACTGTTTACTTTACGCATAATAACCTTTTACATTTTTTTATACGTTCTTTAATAGCCTCAAAATCATGTCTATTTTTTAACAATTTTATTTTTCTGTGAAAGCAAATTCCCCCTAATAACGCCAGCCTCTCTTCTTTTCTATTATTAATTTTACACAACTTTCATCCAGTTTACTTAATTTTTTTGACATTTCAACAAAAATTTTCTTGACATTTTTTTCTCAAAATGATATATTATTCTCATCAATTGAAGGAACCTTCGAGTACTGACGGAAAGAGTGGAATACAAACCACGGGGAGTCGGAGGTTTGCAGAAGCCGACCGTCTGGGCAGTATTTGAAGATTTCAGATACTGGCCTTTTTTTATCCGATGAAACAGTACTTAGTTTTATCAGACAATTGTTTATCAGACTGACAGGCTGACCGACCTTCCTTCAATTAATAAGTTGTTACTGATCGCGGAGTGCACAGTAACAAATAAACAGTAATATAAGTTTTTCATGTTTATGCGGAGACGAAAGGAGAAAAACAATTATGGGATTCAAATCAGACATCGAAATTGCACAGGAATGCGAAATGCTTCCAATCACTCAGATCGCAGAAAAAGCAGGTATTGATGACAAATATCTGGAGCAGTACGGAAAATATAAAGCAAAAATTGATTACAATCTCTTAAAAGAAAGCGACAAAAAGGACGGCAAATTAATCCTTGTTACAGCTATCAACCCAACTCCTGCAGGAGAAGGTAAAACCACTACTACTGTAGGTCTTGCAGATGGTATGCAGAAACTTGGAAAGAACGTAATGGTAGCTCTTCGTGAGCCATCCTTAGGACCGGTATTCGGTGTTAAAGGCGGTGCAGCAGGCGGCGGATATGCACAGGTTGTTCCTATGGAAGATATCAACCTTCACTTCACAGGTGACTTCCATGCGATCGGCGCAGCTAACAACTTACTTGCAGCTATGATCGATAACCATATCTTCCAGGGCAACGCATTAAACATTGACCCACGTAAGATCACATGGAGAAGATGTGTAGATATGAATGACCGTCAGCTTCGTAATGTAGTAGACGGCCTTGGCGGAAAGACAAACGGTATGCCTCGTGAAGACGGATACGACATCACAGTTGCATCTGAGATCATGGCAGTTCTGTGTCTCGCAAGCGACATCAAAGACCTGAAAGAAAGATTATCCAGAATCATCATCGGCTATACATACGGTAAAGTTTCCGAGCAGAAACCTGTAACAGCAGGTGACCTTCACGCAGAAGGCGCTATGACAGCTCTGTTAAAAGATGCTCTGAAACCAAACCTTGTACAGACTCTGGAACACGTTCCTGCAATCGTACACGGCGGACCATTCGCAAACATTGCTCACGGATGTAACTCCGTAACAGCTACAAAGATGGCTATGAAGCTTGCTGATTATGCAATCACAGAAGCTGGTTTCGGTGCTGACCTTGGTGCTGAGAAATTCCTTGACATCAAATGCCGTATGGCTGGCTTAAAACCAAGCGCAGTTGTAATCGTAGCTACTGTACGTGCCCTGAAATACAACGGTGGCGTTGCAAAAGCTGACCTTAACAATGAAAACCTGGAAGCTCTTGAAAAAGGTATCCCGAACCTGTTAAAACACGTTTCCAACATCAAAAACGTATACAAACTTCCATGTGTTGTTGCTATCAACGCATTCCCTACAGATACAAAAGCAGAGCTTGACTTTGTAGAAGCTAAATGTAAAGAACTGGGCGTTAACGTTGCTCTTTCTGAAGTATGGGCAAAAGGCGGCGAAGGCGGAATCAAACTTGCAGAAGAAGTTATCCGTCTTGTTGAAGAGCCAAACGACTTCTCCTATGCATATGAACTGGAAGGTTCTATCGAAGACAAGCTGAACCAGATCGTTCAGAAAGTTTATGGCGGCAAGAAAGTTGTTCTGACAGCTAACGCTCAGAAACAGGCTAAACAGTTAGAAGCTCTTGGCTTCGGCAACTGCCCGATCTGTGTAGCTAAGACACAGTACAGCTTAACAGATGACCAGACTAAACTGGGTGCTCCTACAGACTTCGAAGTTACAGTACGTAACCTGAAGATTTCCGCAGGTGCAGGATTCATCGTAGCTCTTACAGGCGAGATCATGACAATGCCAGGTCTTCCTAAAGTTCCGGCTGCTGAGAGAATCGACGTAGACGAGACAGGTAAGATCACAGGTCTGTTCTAATCCAGTTGAAATCAAACGGATAAAATCATCCGTATTCAATGGAATAATTCAAAAATATAAAAATCATATTTATATATGATATGTGTCCAGACGATTTTACAGGCGGGAAGATTTTCCCGCCTGTTTTTATATTTTATACACAAAATGCCGCTATAGCCTTTTCAGTTTTCAGCTACAGCGGCATTTCATTTTCATATTTCAAAACAGTTTTTCATCTTAGAACAGCGGCTTCATAGCCGGATACAGAGTTCTGAACTTCTGATATCTCTCTTCGTATTTTGCAACCAGTTCAGGATCCGGTTCTACTGTATCAACAACTTTGGCAAATTTCTTACCGATGGTTTCTACATC
>CAKSAW010000026.1 GCA_934437695.1 uncultured Blautia sp.
AAATTGTATTGCATAAGTAACATATATACAGGCAGTTCAAGTATGCTCAGGTATACCAGAACTGCCTGTTTGACTTAGAGCATGTTTGAAAAATGCTCCAGAGAAAGGATTGTTAAAAATTATGAAACGAATCGCAAAATTTCACAAAGTAAGTAAAGAACGCTTTACAGCAGACTGGATGGATACATTTGCACAGTCTCAGGAAGAAGCAGAGAAAGTATATGAAACGATCCGACTGCCCAAAAGAGCAACATCCGGAAGTGCAGGGTATGATTTTTTTGCACCTGCAGAATTTGTTCTGAAGCCAGGTGAGACAGTCAAAATCCCTACAGGAATCCGTGTGGAAATGCAGCAGGAGTGGGTACTGAAATGTTATCCGAGAAGTGGTCTGGGATTTAAATACCGCCTTCAGCTGAACAATACAGTTGGTATCATTGACAGTGATTATTTTTATTCGGATAACGAAGGGCATATTTTCTCAAAGATTACAAATGATTCCAATGAAAACAAAACTCTGACAATCCCGGCAGATACAGGATTTATGCAGGGAATCTTTGTGGAGTACGGAATTACAGTGGATGATGATGCTACAGAAATCCGTAATGGAGGATTTGGAAGTACCACGAAGTGATGCTCTGATCGTGAAAGTGTCGAAGAGTTATGTAATCTTTTACAAAATATCTGGCTGAAATTGAAAGCAGAGTGTAAAAAATTTCTCTTTACGTTCTGCTTTTTCTTTGATATAATACTTTGAGATTCAAACTATTTGAGATTCGCATAATAATTAGGAGAAAAACTATGATCATTGAACCGAAAGTAAGAGAATATATCTGTACAACCGCACATCCCCAGGGATGTGCAGAGAGTGTACGTCATCAGGCAGAGTATGCATGTAAACAGGGAACTGTAAACGGAACAAAAAAGGCACTGATCATCGGATGTTCTACAGGCTATGGTCTTGCATCCCGCATCTGTGCGCTGGAAAACTGCGGTGCCGATACCCTTGGGATTATGTTTGAACGTCAGGCAAATGGCAGGAGAACCGCTACACCTGGCTGGTATAATACAGCAGAATTTCATCGTCTGGCAGCAGAAAAAGGCGCTTATGCAAAGACAATCAACGGAGATGCTTTTTCAAAAGAAATCAAAGAAAAGACGATTGAACGGATCAAAAAGGATCTGGGAAAAGTGGATCTGGTAGTTTACAGTCTGGCAGCACCGCGACGGACGGATGCTGAGGGAAAAACCTGGTCCTCCTGTCTGAAAACAACAGGGGAAGCTTTTACAGAAAAAAGTCTTGATCTGAGAAATAATGAAATTACAGAAAAAACAGTAGGACCGGCTACAGAAGAAGAGGTTTTAAGTACTATCAAGGTTATGGGCGGTGAAGACTGGGCTGACTGGATCAATGAATTGAAAGCAGCTGATGTTCTGACTGAAAACGCTGTAACTGTAGCCTATTCCTACATAGGACCGGAACTGACCTATCCGATTTATTATCATGGAACTATTGGAACTGCAAAACAGCATTTACAGAAAACAATGTCTGAGATTAACCAGGCACATCCGGATGTCCGTGCTGTGATTTCAGTAAATAAAGGTCTGGTGACACAGGCGAGTGCAGCGATTCCTGTTGTACCGCTGTATTTTGCAATTCTTTATAAAGTGATGAAAAGAGCTGGAAATCATGAGGACTGTATTCAGCAGATTTCCAGACTTTTCACACAGAAGCTTTATACGCCGGAAGGATTTCAGACGGATGAAAACGGATTTATCCGCATGGACGATCATGAACTGACACCTGAAATCCAGGAGGAAGTAAAAAAATGCTGGAAAGCAGTTACCACAGATACTGTAAATGAGTATTGTGACATTGAGGGTTACTGGGAAGATTTCTATCATATGTTTGGTTTTCATTATGCTGACATTGATTATACTCAGGATACAGATCCTGATGTGGAGATTGACGGAGTTGTGATGTAAAATATTATGACAGCAGATAGCTTTCCAGTGAAGCATAGGTGGAAAATGCCCAGCATAAACCATGGATACCCTGATCTCTTACTGGAGATACCCGGTCATACTGGCGCAGATCATAGGAAACTGGAAGTACTGCAAATGATGCTGCTTTGGCATTCCCTGTTGTCACAGAGGAGATCATGTCGGATGATCCGTCTTCATAAGATGGATTGAGGACAAATCCACGCTCTCTCAGTTCATCTGCAGAATAAAGCTTTCCGGAAAGATCTTCACCCCCTGAACCTGCTGCAGGAACATTTTCAGAGATTTCGCCGTCTGTAAATGCCTTAATGCACACATTTGTATCCGGGAGATAGGTGTTAAAATCTGTCCAGATATCTCCGTGATGACTGATGTAGCTTTCTCCGTTTGAAGCTGAGGCCCGGGAACTGGTACCGTAAAGAGGTGCCTCGAAATATGTTCTGGCGCCTGTGCTGCTCCATAATTTTACAACTACTGCGAAACGGGTGCCTGCTTTTAAGGTCACTGGTCTGGAAAAATCGACTGTGTGATATCCGGCATATCTGCAATTTCCTGATGCAGAAGGAGCAGGAAGCTTCTTCAGGGATTTTTGGTTCTTAAAGGAGGTTACAATATAAACCTCATACTTATAATTACTGTCATAGGTATAGAAGGAGACAGAGCCAAGTTTCTCTTTTTTTGTTAATTTCTGGCCGTTTTCAGGGAATACATTGGCACAGTACAGTTCATCATTATACCCGAAAGCGGTGGTTGCGCCCAGGGGGTCATATTGATAGATGCGGTTATAGGTTCTGTTATTGGCAACCTTTCCGAATGCCATGGAAAACTCCTGAATACCCAGGTAACCATCGTAATAGGAAATATAGAAATATCCGTTGTCTGCAAATCCGGTTCCCCAGCTGTTTCTGCAGAGAAAGGCACCATTGCCTGCAGGTTTTACAGGGAAGTTTTCCTTTGGATAATTGTCATCCCATCCAACAATAGCGATCGCATGAGGTGTTGATATAACAGGGGCAGAGCCAACAGGTGCTGTGTTTGCGTTATAGTCAGCAGGAAGATAGAAGGAAATCTGGTCCTGGGAGTAATATTCATCAGCAGAAATATAGGAAGCGGATACAGCACCGTAATTCATAACTGCCTGCTTGATCGCCTGGTTATCCAGGGCGTTTTGTCGTTCAGGTATAAAGATGATCTCGTTTACTCTGAGTGCAGATGTAAGTGAGCTGTTTTCTGCAGAGGATATATCTCCGTAAGGGGACTGCCATTCATAGACGGGTCCTGTTTCGCGGGTAAGATAGGCAGCAGCCATGGAAAAATTACCTCCCTCATTGTAATCACGGTCAAAGCCTGTGGAGGAGGAGCGATAGCTTAACTGATAACCCATATGAAACTCAGAGAAATCACTGGCATTGGGATTTCCGGAATATGGATGGGCTGACAGAGCTTTTGAATATGGACCGTAGTAATTTTTTTTGCCTATACGGACATATGCCCGGACTTTATAAAACGGATTGGATGAAATAAATGACACAGGTCCGTAATATTCGATAAATTCGTTTTCTTCAGACACATTGCGTACAGTTGCGGTTTTATGGTATTTGCTTCCTGCACTCTCAGCCAGATAAATAACATATCCAGTGACATAAGGCTGACGCTTCCATCTGACTGTGATGCCTCCGTTTTGTTCAGTGACAGATGTCAGGTTTACCTTAGGTACAACTGCCTGACAGACATATCCTGTGGAACCGGAGTCTCCAAGGGAAATTTTACTGCCTGTACTGCGGTATGGGCGGACTGCATAATCGTAGATTGTTTTTGGAACTGCAGTTTCGTCTGTATAATACAGCTCATAAGCGCTGAGATCTGTCAGCTTAGTCCATTTGGATGTGCCTTTTTTGCGGCGGTAAATGCGATAACCGTCAGCACCCGGAACTTCACTCCAGTTAAGCGTTATGACAATGTCTTTTGCAGGCTTTTTAACTGCAGGCTTTTTGAACCTGGCTGTGCCTGCCAGACCGCTGGTATTATACTTACTGTAGACCTTTTTGCCATTTCGGAACGTATAGGACTGTACAGTATACAGATAGGATTTCTTGATCAGCCCGGTATTGTCTGTATAGGAGGTACAGGAGGAGGAAACAGTTGCGATTGCCTTCCACGATGCGTCTGCTTTGTCCTTTTCTTTGCGGAGAATACGGTAGCCACTGGCATTTTTGGATTTTTCCCATGTGATAGTTACTTTATGGGAAGATTTAATCGTTTTTAATATCGGCTTTTTGGGAGTGACAGGACTTCCGGATTCAATATTTGCGGTAATCTGGCAGGTTCCCAGGAACATACCGGTATTATAATCTGTAATGGAAAAAGAAGCTTTTGTCATGGAAGCAGAAGGAGCTGAAAGCATAAAGAAATCATCTCCTGGTGTGTAAAGTAGTTTATCATCTGTATGGATTCTTTCGGAATCAGTCATATATTTGTGAAAATCTCCAAGCTGACTGAAAGCAATTTTTCCTGATGAATCTGCAGTTACTGTGCAGGCACTCTGAGGAAAGAGCTGATAGTTTTTCAGAGATGGGCAGCCTGTAGTGTCAACAGCATCCAGAAGATTAAAACGGCAGTCAAGAACAGTGAGAGCTGTAAGACCACTTACCTTTAATGAAGAAAGAGTGTTGCCTCTTAACTGAACAGATTCCAGGCTGGTATTGGATGTAAGATCAAGTGAAGGTATGTCTGAATCTATAAATACCAGTTCTGTAAGCTTGGGATTTTTGCTCAGATCCAGTCCTGTGGTCCGGCTGAGACCTATACATGTCAGGCTTTCAAGTCCGGTAAAATAAGTCAGATCTGAAGGGTATAATGGAAAATCCGAATAAAAGGATAAGGCAGTAACAGTTTTGAGATATTCCCGGGACAGCATATGTCCATCTGTTAATGGAAACTCATTTTGCATTTGCCGGAATAATTCGGAGGAACGAAATTCGTTTTCGCTCAGATATCCTATATAAATAATCTGGGAAGCATATTCTTCAACACCTGCACTGATAAATTTGCGGCGGATTTTTACAGGCTTTATTTTGTCAATGGCAGTCAACCTGTAAGAAGAATCAATCATACCATTTTCTTCCACAGTGATAGTTCCGGGTGAAGCGAAGCAGGTCAGATCATAGGATTCCTCAGGTGTACGGATGGTATTGTCATTACAGATCAGTTCTTCAAGAGTACAGCTGCCAAGAACAGGATCAGTCAGCCTGTTATCAGAGCAGTTTAATTTTTTTAATGTTGTAAAACCGGAAAGATTCAGTTCTGTAAGCTGATTTTTCTGGCAGTAAAGAGTGTTTAGGGATTTTGCTCCGGGAAGTTTCAGAGTACTGATCTTGTTTGTCGAGCAGTCCAGATAGTTTAAAGAAGAAAGACGGCTCAGATTCAGGCTGTCCAGGAAATTATCCGAACAGATAAGTTTTTCCAGCAATGTTAAAGAAGACAGATTCAGAAACATAAGGCCACAGCTGCTACAATCCAGTTCTTTCAGACTGGAAAATCTGGAAATATCAAAGTCACCGGCTGTGACAGAAGAGATATTCAGTTTCTCAAGAGAAGAGGGTGCCGGGAAAACTATGGAGGTGATGTCTGCAAAGCTGTTAAAGGACAGATTTAATTCTTTGAGCTTTTTGCAATAGGAAAGATCCAGCTGTATCAGCTGGTTGTGAGAACAGTCCAGAGATTTCAGGGCGGTGTTGGATGACAGGTCGAGAAACAGAAGATCATTGCCTGAACAGTCCAGAGTTTTCAGATTGTAAAAGTATTCGATGCCTTCCAGTGAATCAATGGACATGGAAGGAATGGTGATTTTGGTACAGGAGGAAATTTCTTTTTCAGAAAGAAGTCCATCGTGGTTTTTGTCAACATTCTGGGAAATCCATTTGCGAAAAGCAGAGTCTGTAAATCCGCCGGCAGCAGTGAGTGGTACGGGCCAGGTGAAAGAACGTTCTGCAGGCTCAGCCTGAACGTCATCATCAGATATTTCATTAAGATTATCAATATCCGGTGTTTCAAAGACAGGGTCCGGATTGTTGTCAGAAGAAAAATCTGCTTCTGCATCCTCGGAATGTATTTCAGATTCAGTTATGCTGTCAGAGATAAAAACATCCGGAATGGTTTCGCCGGTGATTCCATCAGAAAATGGGTCAGAAAATGCCCAGGAGATTTGGACATCAGAAAAGGTCAGAATGGAACACAGCATAAAGGTCAGAAATTGTTTACAGGATCTGGAAGATAAAGTTGTTTTCATACTCATAAGAATGCCTCCTTTCTTTTTGTCATAACCTGATTATACCATTAAAAAGGAGAAAGGTCTATTAACCATTGGTAAGAAAGAAGGCATTGAAAATTGTAAAAAATAAATAATATTATGCGGGCAGATCAGTCGATTTTTTCCAGAGAATCTTTTGCATTCTGGAGCACTGTATCAAAAGCAACTGCAGCCTTTGCATATTCTTCATCGCTTTCGATGTTGGAAAGCATAGGATCTCCGTTCTCAGTGCGGGCAAATGTATAAAGATAAACCTCACCGCTTTCGTTCTGGCCGTTCTCATCCAGTGGGAGAAGTGCGATATATTCTTTTGCGTCTACAGGGAAGACAGTAAGTACTGCGCATTCTACTTCTGTGTCATCTTCCATTGTAAGTGTGATCGTTTTATGTTCTTCGGCTGAATTGCAGCCGGCACCACAGGAAGCGCAGTCACTTGGGTTACATCCGCCAAATGTAAATTCATCACTCATTCTTATATTCCTCATTCTTTCTTGTTTTTCTTTTTGTCAGTGAATCACAGTAATCCCGTAAAATATATAAATTCCGAATCCACTATACTGATATCAGCTTATTGTAGCAGAAACATGGCGAAAATGCAATAATCCGGACAGATAATGTCGGCAGAATCAGGAGAAAAAGAGGTTTTTTACAGGTATGAAATGTGTTATAATAGAAAAAGAGTGTTCAGCGGAAAAACGAGGAATAACAGACTGCTGAACAGTTATGATAAAAGAACGAGGAGATCAGTTGATATGAAATTAATCTCATGGAATGTAAATGGTATCCGTGCATGTATCGGCAAGGGCTTTGAAGAGAGATTTGTGGCACTTGATGCCGATATTTTCTGTCTGCAGGAGACAAAATGCCAGCAGGGACAGGTGAAACTGGAACTTCCGGGATATTATCAGTACTGGAATTATGCTAACAGGCGAGGATATTCCGGGACTGCTGTTTTTACGAAAAAAGAACCCTTATCTGTGGCATATGGGCTTGGAATTGAGGAGCATGATAAGGAAGGACGGGTGATCACTCTGGAATATGAGGATTTCTACCTGGTAACCGTATATACACCTAATTCCCAGAGTGAACTGCGCAGACTGGAGTACCGTATGCAGTGGGAGGAGGACTTTCTTGCATATCTGCTGAGATTACAGGAGAGCAAACCGGTGATCTGCTGCGGAGATTTCAATGTGGCACATAAGGAGATAGATCTGAAGAATCCTAAGACAAACCGAAAGAATGCCGGATTTACAGATGAAGAGAGGGCGTGCTTTGACAAGGTGCTTGACAGCGGATTTATTGATACCTTCCGTTATTTTTATCCGGATGCAGAGGGGCGCTATTCCTGGTGGTCTTACAGATTTAAGGCAAGAGAGAAGAATGCAGGATGGAGAATAGATTATTTTATTACTTCTCCTCAGTTGAAGGATAAACTTAAAAGTGCGGAGATTCATTCTGATATCATGGGATCGGACCACTGTCCTGTAGAACTTCAGATTGATCTGGATTAAAAAATATGGAGGAGACAAAGAGATGGCTGAGCGCAGAAAGATCAAAACAGAAAAGGGGCTGGCTCTTGTGCCTGGTGCAAATAAGCTTGCAGGTGGCTGCAATTTTGCAGTTGAGGTACCGGAAGGCAGCAGAGCATCTCTGGTTCTCTACAAAAAGAGGTCAGGAAAACCTTATGTGGAGATTCCTTTTACAGAAGAGCAAAGAATTGGAAATGTATATGCGTTGTTTATTCCGGATTTTGATACAAAAGAATATGAGTATAATTTCCTGGTGGATGGACAGGTGTATACGGATCCCTGTACATACGGGATCCTGGGACGGGAACGTTTTGGCGCTGCTGTAGATACAAATCCACATAAAGTGAGATGTAAATTTCTGAAAAATGAAGCTTTTGACTGGGAGGATGACAAAAATCCGGCTATTCCATATCATGAGATGATCCTTTATAAAATTCATGTGAGAGGATATACAAAAGCGAACAGGAATATAACAGGTACAAAGGGGACCTTTCAGGCTCTGGAGGAAATGATCCCATACTGGAAGGAACTGGGAATCAATACTATTGAACTGATGCCGGCGTATGAATTTATGGAAAGTGGTGTCTGTAAGGCTGCAGGTACAAAGAAAATGGTGTCCGATAAGCAGGTACAGGGCCGTGTGAATTTCTGGGGATATATATCAGGTTATTATTTTACACCAAAGAGGTCTTACTGTGCAACGGATGATCCTGAGAAAGAATTTAAAACACTGATCAGGAAACTGCATCAGGCAGGAATCGCCTGCATTATGGAAATGTATTTTCCGCAGGGATGCAACAGCCTGACAGTACTTAAGGCTCTGCAGTTCTGGAAGCTTTACTATCATGTTGACGGATTTCATGTACTGGGAGACGGAGTTCCCAGAGAACTGCTTATGCATGACGGAATCCTCAGTGATACCCGTCTGATGTTCCATGATTTTGATGAGAATCAGATTATTAAAAAGAAAAGGCCGGCTGATAAATGTATTGCCAGTTATGCTCCCGGATTTTTACAGGATATGCGCAGATTTCTGAAAAGTGATGAGGATATGGTTTTGGCTGCAGCTTACCACATAAAAAGAAATCCTGGTGATTATGCAGTGATCAACTATATGGCCTGTCAGGATGGCTTTACCCTGAATGATATGGTGACATATAATTACAGGCACAATGAGGCAAACCAGGAGAAGAATCAGGATGGAAGCAGTTATAATTATTCCTGGAACTGTGGTGTGGAAGGTCCGAGCAGAAAACAGCAGATCCGCCAGATAAGAGAACGCCAGATGAGAAATGCTTTTCTTATGGTGCTGCTCAGTCAGGGGGTTCCCATGATTTATGGAGGAGATGAGATCTGTAATTCCCAGAATGGAAACAATAATGCATACTGTCAGGATAATCAGGTTGGCTGGGTAGACTGGAAGGGTCTTAAGAAAAATGAAAAAATGTTCCGGTTTGTGAAGAATGCCATTGCATTTCGTAAGGAACATCCGGTTCTTCATATGCCGGATGTGCTGCGTGGAGTAGATTATAAGACAAAGGGATTGCCCGATGTTTCCCTTCACGGGGAACGTGCATGGTATATGAATTCGGAGAATACTTCCAGATTGCTGGGGATCATGTATTACGGTGCCTATGCAGATAAAGCTGATGGTAAAGAAGATGATTCCATTTATATTGCATACAATTTTCACTGGGAGACCCGTGAATTTGCACTTCCTAATCTGGGGCATAAAAGCTGGAAAAAGGTAATTGACACCAGTGCCATAAATGAGAATGGATTCCTGGATGAGAATGAAGAAACATACAGTAAGAAGCTGGAAATCGCGCCGCGTACCATTGTAGTACTGTTGGCAGTAGAGGAGGAGAGGAAAGATGCATCCGTGGCTGCACTTTAAAACAATAACCAGACACAAATTGCTGGTCATGCATTATTGCTTCCGTGCAGGTCTGTATAAACAGGGACTGCTTCATGATCTGTCCAAATATGCACCTGTGGAATTTCTGGTTGGATGTAAATACTATCAGGGGGACAGAAGTCCAAATAATGCAGAGAGAGAGGATACGGGGCTTTCCATGTCCTGGCTGCATCACAAGGGCAGAAATAAGCACCATTTTGAGTACTGGGTAGATTATATGCCTGGGGATGAGCACATTATCAATGGTGTGCCCATGCCACGTAAATATATTGCAGAGATGGTGATGGACAGGATCAGTGCTTCCAGAAATTATCTGGGAGACAAATATGATCAGCATCAGCCGCTGGAATATTATCTGAAGGGTAAAGAGAAACTGTGGTTTATCCATCCAGAGACCAAGAGGGATCTGGAAGGGCTTCTGAGGATTCTTAATGACCACGGGGAAGATGTGCTGATTTCTTATATCAGGAAAATTTATCTGAAAAAAGATAAAGTCCGGACCAGTGGAAAACAGAAAACAAAGAATGACTGCAAAAAGAATGTTCACAGGCAGGAACAGATAAATTTCTGATTGACAATATTGTGGGTTCAGGTGTAAAAATATAAGGGTATATTTTGTTCGAATTTGGTTGCGGTAACTAAAATGTGCGAAAACAATAAAAAAATAAGAATTACACTTGCACAATGACAAGGCAATGTGTTAAAGTAACCGGGTACAGAAAGGTACACGGTTACTTTTTTGGCTGAAATATACCGGAGTATCCGGATAAAAAGGAGGAGTAAACTTGAGTGGTACAACAATGGTCATATTATCTGCATTTGTAGTCTATCTGTTATTTATGATAGTCATCGGTGTGGTTTATATGAAAAAAACAAGTAGTTCAGAGGATTATTTTCTGGGCGGCCGTGGACTGAATGCATGGGTGGCTGCTCTTTCAGCACAGGCATCAGACATGAGCGGATGGCTTCTGATGGGCCTTCCGGGAGCAATTTATTCACTGGGAACAGGACAGATCTGGATTGCAGTAGGCTTATTTATCGGAACTGTTTTAAACTGGGTGTGTATTTCACACAGACTTCGTAAATATACGATCGCAGCAAACAATTCCCTTACGATCCCGGCATTTCTTGAGAACAGATTTCAGGATAAAAAGAGGATTCTTTTATTACTTTCATCAGTAGTGATCGTAATCTTTTTCCTGGTATATACAGCTTCTGCACTGGCAGCAGGCGGTAAACTTTTTAATACAGTATTTGGAATCGACTATCATATAGCTCTGGCTATCGGAGCAGCTGTTATCCTCTGCTATACATTTATGGGGGGATTTATGGCAGTATGTGTCACAGACTTTGTGCAGGGTACCCTGATGCTGGTTGGTCTTCTGGTTGTTCCGCTGATCGCATATTTTACACTGAGCGGTAATTTAAGTGATCTTCTGACACAGAGTGGAGCACCGGGGGGAGCAGCGGCATTTCTGAATCCTTTTGAGAATGGTGAACGTCCTTATACATTTGTCGAGATCTTTTCACAGCTTGCATGGGGACTTGGATATTGTGGTATGCCTCATATCCTTACCCGTTTCATGGCAGTAAAAAGTGAGAAGGAATTAAAGAAATCCAGTGCTATTGCTATAGTGTGGGATATTCTCTCACTGACAGCAGCATGTTTTATCGGAATTATAGGACGTGCATATCTGCTTCCAACTGTACTTGGAGAAGAGGGTGCCTCTTCTGCTGAGAGCGTATTTATTGAGATGATCAACAGAATGTTTTCTGTTCATCTGGCATTGCCGTTCATAGGAGGGATTTTCCTTTGTGGAATTCTGGCAGCGATTATGTCTACAGCAGATTCACAGCTTCTGGTAACAGCATCTGCAGCATCAGAGGACCTGTATCATCAGTTTATTAAGAAAGATGCTGATTCAAAGGAGATCCTTACAGTTGCAAGATTCACGGTTATTGCAGTTTCTGTAGTGGCATTTGTTATTGCATGGAACCCGGACAGCAGTATCATGGGACTGGTATCCAACGCATGGGCAGGTCTTGGCGCTGCTTTTGGTCCAACTGTTGTTATGGCTCTGTTCTGGAGAAGAACAAACCTTGCAGGCGCAGTCGCAGGTATTGTTTC
>CAKSAW010000027.1 GCA_934437695.1 uncultured Blautia sp.
CAACAGAAGAAGTTACCTCAACCCCGGAGCCTGAAGAGACAGAATCACCTGCTCCGGAAGGCGAACAGAGTCAGAAAACATCAGGAAAAAATGTCAAAGCAGATTCTGGAATGAAAAATCCTGTAATCTGGATCAGCGGTATTGGAATTATTGTTATTGTGATTTTACTTATCTATTTCCTGAAAAAGAAAAAATAAGCAGTGAAAAAGAGCAGTGCACAAATAGTGCAGCTGCTCTTTTTTAGAAAATGTGTGTGTATAATTGAGACAACATGAGGAAACCTCAAATAGTCTTAATTAACGAAAAATGTTAACGTGTGTATATATAGTTTACAATTTTTTTGCTATTTAATCAAGATAGAATTTTGTAGAAAACAATAGAATAAGTTACTCATGCCAAAACACCTCACGGGATAGTGGTGTGTGAACAGTAACTGGAACAATACTGATACTTGCATAACATTGCCGCTATACGTATAATGGAGGCAGGTAAAACTGCGATGAGGTAAAAGCTTATGAAAATAACTGAAGAGTTACTGAAGGAAATGAAAGTTAAGGACGAGAATTTTTCGGATGGATTGATCCTTCCGGATGGTGATTATATAAGAATTACGAAAGGACATCTTCATGGAATGATGAAATTACTTCCCTGGACAGAAGATGAAATCTGGAAAATGATCCCGGAGGATGATTCGCCTCTGTTCTGGCTGATCGAGAAAACAGGCTGTGTTCTTACTGATTATAACAATTCCATAGGAATGAAGATGACATCTGCTCAGCAGCAGGTGTTTGATATGATGAGAAAACATGGAATCCTGACAGATGATTATTATGATCTCACAAAGCAGAGAGAAAAGGTAAGAAAAGAAAAAGAAATTGTTTACAATCAAAAACAACAAAAACGGGCATAAAACAACATGCAATCCAAAATAACAGATATCTGTATAGATATCTGTTATTTTGGATTGTAAAAAGATTGAAAATTAATTGGCAATATCTGAATTATTAGTAAAAACAATCAACCGATATTGATATATATGAACAAGAAAAATGTTTTATTTGGTGATTATGACGGGAAAATAAAACTGGGATTTTTGTTCAAAATATGGGATAAATAATTGGATAAAACTACTGAAAAGCAAAAAAATGGACAAAATAACACATTATTATGTTTGCAAAATTGGCTATATATGTTAATATAAACTCACAAAAACAAAAAAATTCAGCAAAATACCTAAAAGGAGGGATGTCATGAAGAAAAAATTAATCGCAGCGTTACTCTCAGCAGCTATGGTGGTTTCTGCAGTTCCTGCATATGCAAGCGATGCAGCAGAAGAGGAAACAAACACAGAGAGCAGTACAGAATCTCCGTTAGTGGGCAAGAAGATAGCATATATCATGTACATGTCATCAGCAACTATCTTCCAGATGTGGTCAGATTCATTTACTGCAACAGCAGAGAAGCTTGGTATGGAAGCAAGCACTTTCTTCTGCAATGATAATGCAGATACATGGAAGAGTACAATTGAGCAGTGCGCACAGGGCGGATATGACGGATTAATGGTTTCTCATGGCGGTCAGGAATATGCATATGATTTCCTGACAGGAATTCTGGAACAGTATCCGGATTTAAAGATTGTCACATTCGATACTCCGTTTAAGGATGCGAATGGTGAAACAGCGAAGATCGATGGTGTTACACAGTTCTTCCAGCAGGATGCAGGATTTGCAGAATCTCTGGTTCAGTGTATTCTGGACATGTATCCGGACAAGACAGAGGCAGGTGAGCCTGTAAATATCCTTCAGGTACAGCAGGGCGCAGGATATAACAGCCCGTTTGATCGTCGTCAGGTAGGTTACGAGCCATTTGAAACAGATGGAAAGATCAAAACTGTTGAAAGAATCGCACCGATCGATGATCAGAATGCTACTTCATCTATGCGTGACGTTACAGCAGCTACATTACAGAAATACGGTGAGGGTGAGATCGATGGAATCTGGTGCTGCTATGATGCATATGCACAGGGTGTATATCAGGCACTCCGTGAAGCAAATTCCGATATTCCGATGGTATCTGTAGATATCTGTAATGAAGATGTTCAGTTTATGCAGGAAGGTGAGAACTGGAAAGCATGTGCTACTACAAACTGGACATCTAATGGAGAATTTGCATGTCGTGTATTAGCACTTGAGATGGCAGATCAGTACGAGGATATAGAAGCTGCTTCCTGTTATTACGCAGATCCGGGTGCTTGGATGGAAATTCCTTCAATTATTGTTACCCAGGAAATGGTTACATCTAAGGAAGGCATTAACATTGAAAATCTGGCAGAAGTTGCCGGAGAAGACTATTCCGATACTTCTTGGATGCCTACATGTGATTGGATGGTATCAGCACTTGGACACTAATCCTTTTTGGGAGACAGTAGTTAATACTGAAAATATCTAAGTAAAATGAGGCGTTGGAGTTAAATACTCCGACGCCGCTTTTTCCGTACTGGATTATCTGTGGCGGAAAATGATTACGGAAAAGAGGGAATATATGGATAAAATCACACTTGGAACACGAAAAGTTTCCATAGAATTTCCTGGTGTAAAAGCTCTTTCGGATGTTGATTTTGAAATTCAGACGGGCATGATCCACGCTGTTATGGGAGCGAACGGAGCCGGTAAATCCACACTGATGAAAGTTCTTGCAGGTTCTAATCCGGATTACACAGGAGAGGTTTTATATAACGGAAACGTCGTGGAATTAAGAAATCCGGCTGCCGCAAAGAAGCTTGGCATCCAGATTGTATATCAGGAAGTTGATATGGCGCTGATTCCCACACTTTCAGTAGCTGAAAATGTAATGTTTAATGACATAGTCATGAACATGGGGCATAAACAATTTATCAATTATGGAAAAATCAGAAAAGAGGCAAAAGAGGCTCTGGCCCGCCTGAACATTGATATTGATGTAAAAAGATGGTGTGGTACACTGACACTGGCGCAGAAACAGATGGTCCTGATAGCCCGTGCGGTTCAGAATTCATGTAATTTCCTGATATTGGATGAGCCTACAGCACCGTTATCAGATACGGAAACAGAGGAGCTATTCCGTGTTGTAAGGCATTTAAGAGAAACAGAAAATATTGCTATTATTTTTATTACACATCGTATTCAGGAAGTTCTTCAGATCTGTGATTCTTATACGGTTATGAGAAACGGACAGATCGTGGATACAACCCCTATTACTTCAAAGACAACATCCAAAGAAATCGTTGATAAAATGCTTGGACGTTCTTTTGAAGAGAATTTTCCAAAAGAAACCTGTGAAATCGGAGAAAAATCATTTGTAATAGAACATCTGAATGAGCGGGAAAATCGTGTAAAAGATGTTTCTATGTATGTGAGAAAAGGAGAAATCGTCGGACTTGCCGGTCTGGTGGGAGCTGGAAAAACAGAACTTTGTAAAACAATTTTCGGTGCATACCACAAATCGGGAGGAACGCTTACACTAAACGGTAAGGAACTGAAAATCAAGAATCCGTCTGATGCCGTAAAAAACAGAATTGCGCTGGTGCCTGAAGAGAGACGTAAAGAGGGGGTGCTTGTTGCAGAAACAGTAACATTTAATGTATCTGCGGCATGTCTTGGAGATTTTTGCACCATGTCTTTCGTAAATGACCGCAAGACAGCGCAGAAAGCAAAAGAATATGTACAGAGTCTTAGTATTAAGACACCTTCGGTAAAACAGAGGGTTGCATATCTTTCAGGAGGAAATCAACAGAAAGTTGCAGTTGCCAAATGGCTGGCTGCAGACTGTGATGTATATATATTTGATGAACCTACAAAAGGTGTAGACGTTGGTGCGAAGCAGGAAATCTTCCATCTGATCAATCAGATTGCACAAGAGGGAAACTGCGTCATATATGCTACCTGTGAGAATTCGGAATTGTTATCAATAACAGACCGTATGTATGTTATGTTTGACGGAAGGATCATGGCAGAGCTTGAAACAGCAAAAACTACTGAAGATGAGATCATACATTATGCCACTGGTTCAACAGAAAAATATGCAGGCTGATAGCCGGTGAGAGAGATCAGGCATCAATGTATTGGGAGGAAAATAATATGGTTCAAAATTCAAAGATGAAAACGATTGGGAAAGGATTGCTTAGCTGGGCTGCTGTAATTGTTCTGGTAGTTTCAGTTATCATCTTTACTATCATCAGAGGCACCGCATTTTTTTCGGTTAACAACCTGATGAATATTCTCCGTTCCATGTCTGTAGTTACGATTTTTGCTCTTGCAGCTACAGTATCTATGGCTCCGGATGGATTTGATATGTCAGCCGGAACATTGGGTACATTCAGTGCATATGTTTTTGCAGCGCTGTTTCTGTGGTTTGGAGCACCACTGTGGCTGGCAATTGTCCTTACTATTGCATTTACAATGGTAATGTATCTGCTGACAATGTTCCTGATCCTTGTATGTAAGATCCCGGATATGCTGGCTACCTGTGCATTACAGTTTGTACATGCTGGTCTTGGACTTGCATTTACAGGTGGAAGTGCTGTCTCAGCAGGTCTGAGTGCTCCGAAATGGTTCGGTGCATTTCATGGAGGAGATATTACACCTCTGCGTAAAGGATGGACAACCGGTTCTATGAATATCGGAAAATCCCCTTATATCATTATTATTATGCTTCTCTGTGTAGTTGTCTGCTGGGTGCTTCTGGAAAGAACAAAACATGGCCGTTATTTATATGCCATGGGCGGCAACAAAACAGCAGCAAAGCTTTCTGGTATCAATGTTAAAAAGTACAGATTTATGGCAGGTATGTTTGCTGCAGTATTTATTGCAGTTGCAGGTATTGTTGTTTGTTCCCGTAACTCAGCTGCTCAGATTAACAGCTGTGACAGTTATCTGATGAGTTCTCTGGCAGCAGTATTTATCGGACGTTCCGTAGGCGGAGCTGAAAGACCGAACGCTCTTGGAACAGTTGTAGGAGCTCTTCTTATTTCAACACTGGAAAATGGTCTGACAATGTGCGGAGTTGTTTATTATGTACTTCCTGCAGTTAAGGGTGCAGTTCTCTGTCTGGCACTGGTTGCAGCATACATTACTGTAAAAGAAGACTGATAAGAGGAAATGATAAAGAATAATCTGTGAAAGATAGCAGACAGATGATACGACAGAAAGAATATGGAGGAAAAAAACATGTCAAAGTTTGATACTTATTTTCTTATGAAAACAGATGATGCCATTGAATACGCTAAAGTGAAAGTTCCTCAGATCGACTGGGATGCTGATACTATGGAGTGCAAAGAAATCGGTGATGGCAATCTTAACTATGTGTTTAAAGTAGTTGATGGTAAGGGCCGCAGTGTAATCATTAAACAGGCGGGTGTAGAAGCACGTATCTCTGCAGATATGAAACTGGATACAGACAGAAACAGGATTGAATCCGAAATCCTTGTTCTGGAAGGAAAGCTGGCTCCGGGATATGTGCCGGAAATTTATTTCTATGATACAGTGATGAGCGCCTGCGGTATGGAAGATCTGAGCGATCATGAGATTATGCGTACAGCAATGCTGGAACACAAGATTTATCCTAAATTTGCAGATCAGATCTCAACATTTATGGCACAGGTTCTTATGGGAACTACAGATGTTGTGATGGATCATCAGGAGAAAAAAGAACTTCAGCGCAAATTTATTAATCCTGAGTTATGTGATATTACAGAAGCTTTGGTTTATACAGAACCATACAATGATGAGAAAGAACGCAATCATGTATTCCCTCCGATTGCGGATTTTGTGAAAGAAAAGCTTTATGATGACCAGGAACTGCACTGTGAAGTTGCTAAGCTGAAAATGGATTTCATGACAAGAGCCCAGTCTCTGATCCACGGAGATCTGCACACAGGTTCTATCTTTATCAATGAAGAAGATACAAAGGTATTTGATCCTGAGTTCTGCTTCTATGGACCGATGGGATATGATATTGGTAATGTGATCGCAAACATGATCTTTGCATGGGTAAACGGTGATGCTGCAGGTGCAGAAGACTTCTGCAAATGGGTGGAGAGTGTTCTTATAGATGTTGTCAACATGACAAAGGAGAAAATGGAAAAATACTATGATGAGCATGTAACAGATACCATGTGCAGGAATGCGCTGTATAAGAAGTATTACATGGATACGATTCTTGAGGATACTTCCGCAGTTGCAGGTCTGGAACTGATCCGTCGTATTGTTGGTATGGCCAATGTTAAAGATATCACTACAATTGCAGATGAAGCAAAACGTGCACGTGCAGAGAAAATCTGTATCACTGCAGCCATTGATTTTATCAAGAACAGAAATGATAAGAAATGTGGCAAGTGCTTCCTGAGGACTCTGAAAGATGCAATTGCTGAAATAGATGCATAAAAAACATAATTGATAAAAGGAGATGGACATTATGGAAAATGCACTTAATCTGGATACCGTAAAACTTGCGGAAAATAAAAAAGAAATAGTGATACTGGATCAGACACTTCTGCCAAATCAGTGTAAATATCTCAATATTTCCACAGCGGGAGATATCTGGGAAGCGATTTATTCTCTGAGAGTAAGAGGAGCACCGGCAATTGGAATTACTGGTGCCTATGCATATTATGTACTTGCAGATCAGATTGAAACAGATGACAAGGATAAATTTGTGAAAGAATGTACAAAAATGATGGAGTACATAAATTCATCCAGACCTACAGCAGTAAATCTTTCCTGGGCACTGAATCGTATGCACAGTGTAATGCTTGCGGAGAAAGATCATATGAATATTCCGGAACTGAAAGTCCGTCTGATGAAAGAAGCGGATGATATCAGGGAAGAAGATATTCAGATCAGTCGGAATATTGGTACATATGGATTTGAACTTCTGGAGAAGCTTGGAAAAGGCGTTGGTATTATGACACATTGCAATGCAGGGACACTGGCAACAGCTAAATATGGAACTGCATTAGCGCCTATGTATATTGCTCTGGAACATGGCTGGGATCCAAAGAATGATCTCCACGTTTACTGCGATGAAACCCGTCCTCTTCTTCAGGGTGCAAGGTTGAGCGCATATGAGATGCAGGCGGCTGGTATTGATACTTATGTACAGTGTGATAATATGGCATCTTATACTATGAAGGAAGGCAAGGTTGGTATTATCTTTGTAGGCTGCGACCGTGTAGCGGCAAATGGAGATTTTGCGAATAAGATTGGTACAAGCGGAGTTGCTATTATTGCCAAACATTACGGTATTCCATTCTATGTATGTGCTCCGTCATCCACTATTGACATGACCCTGGAGTCTGGCGATGAGATTCATATTGAACAGAGAAAAGGCGAAGAAGTTACTGAAATGTGGTATGAAAAACGTATGGCTCCTGAAGGAGTTGGCGTTGTAAATCCGGCTTTTGATGTAACGGATCATAGTCTGGTCACGGGAATTATTACAGAAAAAGGTATTGCTTATGAACCATTTAAGGAATCCTTTGAGAAAATGGGAATCAAACCAGTGGAGAAATTTGTAGATAAAAAATAAGATACGTGATTTATAAAGAGAAGCTGCTGCTTTGGAGATTGAAGAATCGAGAAGCGCAGCTTTCTTTTTAGTTTTAGTTATAAAATAAGGGGCTGTCGCACTAATTAGTGCGACAGCCCCTTTAACGTGTCTGAAGGAAAACCTTTAATCTGGGAAGCTGGTTGTTAAGGATAAGAGTTTCCGGAAACATGAGCTGGTGAACGAATTCTTCGGCATAGGTGAAATCTCCAACATGTTCTTTTCCGTGGCTGTCGCTGGACAAAATAACAGGAAGCTGATATTTCTGACAGAGATATAGGATTCTGGCGGCATTGGCTCTTGTGTCTCCCCGATATCCCCCGGGTGCGAGGGAAGCTTCGTTTATTTCAAAAATAACATTTTCCCGTAAAGCTGCTTTTGCCAGCGTTTCATAATCTACAGGGAAATGTGTATCGTCGCAGTGACCGAGTATTTTTACAGCAGGATGTTTCATTGCGTTGATGTAAGCTTCTGTATTCTGAGATACAGAACCTGAACGGTAGTTCTGCCGATGCATACTGATGATGGCGTAATCCAGGTTGTTCAGCAGTTCATCTGACAAATCGGTATGTCCTGCACTGTCCAGGATGTTTAGTTCAACTCCGTAAAGAATATCTATGCCGAATCTTTTTCTGGGATAAAAAGGAAGGCTTCTGAAATAAGAAGAAGTTCCGGAAGCCAGAGTTCCCGGGCCGTGGTCAGAAATCCCAAGGAGTTTCAGTCCTTTTTTGCTGGCTGTTTTTGCCATGTCAGAGATGGTACAGGTGGTTCCGTGACCGCTGGCGATAGAATGTGTGTGGATGTCAGAAAGATACATTGTTTGTCTCCTTTCCAGAGCGGTTTCTATATATGATAAGAGCCTTACGGAAGATGCAAAGCTACTGTTTGATGGTAACATTCGTTATATTCAAGTATGACAGATGAGGATTTAAATGTCAATGAGGAAACAAAATAAAAACAACTAAAATGCAACAAAAATCAAATAAAAAACAACACAAATAAACGGCTGATATATGTTGAATTATGTTGACTTCGGGAAAACGATAAGGTATAATGGAACTATATGAAAACATGGGGGCTTATTGCTGATCAATGACAGCAATAGCACTGTTTACTTATGCGTAGACAGTTACTTCATGAGAAAGGAGCAACATGGAAAAATTTCAAACATCAGACATTCCCAAATCTCCCAGAATCCAGAAACTGGTAGATGCATTATATGCAAATATGCCAGTGATTGAGTCTGCCAGAGCGAAGCTGATCACGGAATCCTATAAGGAAACGGAAGGAGAACCTATTATTACCCGCAGAGCGAAAGCTTTTGCCCATATTCTTCGCAATATTCCTATTATTATCCGTGATGATGAACTGATCGTAGGAAGTAGTACGATCGCACCAAGAGGATGCCAGACATTCCCGGAATTCTCTTATGAATGGCTGGAGGCTGAACTGGATACTGTTGCAACAAGAACAGCAGATCCATTTGAGATCGCAGAGGAGACTAAGGCTGAACTGAGGGAGGCAGATAAGTACTGGAAGGGAAAAACAACCAGTGAGCTTGCTACTTCCTATATGGCACCGGAAGCGATCAGAGCGATCGAACACAATATTTTTACGCCAGGTAATTATTTCTACAATGGAGTAGGACATGTTACTGTAAAATATTGGGAAGTGCTGGAAATTGGATTTGAGGGAATTATGGCTAAGGCTCAGAAAGAGCTGGACAACTGTAATGTGGGTGATGGCGATTATGCCAGAAAATCTCATTTCCTTGAGGCAGTGATCTTAAGCTGTCAGGCAGTGATGGACTATGCAGACAGATACGCACAGCTTGCAAGAGAAATGGCAGGACAGACCAGTGATCCGGTCAGAAGACAGGAATTACTTGTGATTGCAGAAAACTGCAGCAAGGTACCAGCAAAGGGTGCCCGGGGCTTCTATGAAGCATGCCAGTCTTTCTGGTTTGTACAGCAGTTGATTCAGATGGAGTCCAGCGGACATTCTATTTCACCGGGACGTTTTGACCAGTATATGTATCCATATTATAAGAAGGATATGGAAGCAGGTACGATCACCCGTGAGTTTGCGCAGGAACTGATGGATTGTATCTGGGTAAAATTCAATGATCTGAACAAATGTCGTGATGCAGCCTCAGCAGAGGGATTTGCAGGATACAGCCTTTTCCAGAATCTGATCGCAGGAGGTCAGAATAAAGAGGGAGAAGATGTAACAAACGATCTTTCTATTATGTGTATCCAGGCATCTATGCATGTTCATCTGCCGGCACCATCACTTTCAGTGAGAGTATGGAATGGTTCCCCGCATGAATTCCTGATCAAGGCAGCAGAGCTTACCAGAACAGGAATTGGGCTTCCGGCATACTACAATGATGAAGTGATCATTCCGTCATTGCAGAACAGAGGATTATCCCTGGCTGATGCCAGAGAGTACAATATCATTGGCTGTGTAGAACCTCAGAAAGCAGGTAAGACAGAGGGATGGCATGATGCGGCATTCTTTAACATGTGCAGACCACTGGAACTTGTTTTTGCCAATGGTATGGATAAAGGTGAGATGGTGGGAATCCCTACAGGTGATGTCACAGAGATGAAAACTTTTGATGAGTTTTTTGATGCATATAAGAAACAGATGGAATACTGTATTTCACTACTTGTAAATGCAGACAATGCTATTGATGTGGCTCACGCTGAGAGATGTCCGCTGCCATTCCTTTCCTGTATGATAGATGATTGTCTGAAAGAAGGCAAATCTGTTCAGGAAGGCGGAGCTGTTTATAACTTTACAGGTCCTCAGGGATTTGGAATTGCCAATATGGCAGATGGGCTTTTTGCAGTCCGTAAACTGGTCTATGAGGATAAGAAAGTGTCCATGAAAGAACTGAAAGAAGCACTTGCATGGAATTATGATCAGGGACTTGATGCTCAGTCAGCAGGAGATATTGCCCAGCTTGTTATGAAGGCAATGCAGAAGGCTGGCAAAAATGTAGATGCTTCTACAGCAGAAACACTTCTGAGAACGCTTATCGGAATGAAACCGGGAGAACAGAAGACTCAGAGATTTAAAGAGATCCATGATATGATCGATGAGGTTCCGAAGTTTGGAAATGATATTCCGGAAATTGATTATTTCGCAAGAGAGGTTGCCTATACATATACAAAACCGCTTCAGAATTACAGTAATCCAAGAGGCGGTATGTTCCAGGCTGGTTTATACCCTGTATCTGCCAATGTACCGCTGGGCGGACAGACAGGTGCCACACCTGATGGAAGATATGCGCATACACCTGTTGCAGATGGTGTTTCGCCGTCTGCGGGCAAGGATGTGAAAGGACCTACAGCTGCAGCAACTTCTGTATCCAGACTGGATCATTTTATTGTATCCAACGGAACGCTCTTTAACCAGAAATTCCATCCGTCTGCATTGTCAGGAAGAGAAGGACTGGAGAAATTTGTTGCACTGATCCGTTCCTACTTCGATCAGAAGGGAATGCATATGCAGTTTAATGTAGTAGACAGAGAGACTTTGCTGGATGCACAGAAACATCCTGAGAAATACAAACATCTGGTAGTGCGTGTGGCTGGCTACAGTGCGCTGTTCACTACACTTTCCCGTTCGCTCCAGGATGATATCATTCGCCGTACAGAACAGGGATTCTGATCCGAACGATAAGAATATATAAGAGCTGAAGAGAGGAAAAAGCATGGACTATTTGGATACAAAGGGCAGAGTGTTTGATGTCCAGCGATATTCCATTCATGATGGACCGGGCATAAGGACAATTGTATTTCTGAAGGGGTGTGTCCTGCGGTGCAAATGGTGCTGTAATCCGGAATCTCAGGAATATAAGATCCAGACAATGAAGGTTCTGGGAGAAGATAAGATCATCGGACGTGACGTGACAGTCAGAGAGATGATCGAAGAGGTGGAGAAAGACAGGGCATATTATTACCGCTCAGGTGGAGGAATGACTCTTTCAGGTGGAGAGTGTCTGTGTCAGCCCGAGTTTGCGGCGGCTCTTCTGAGAGCTGCAAAGGAGAGAGGAATTTCTACTGCGATTGAGAGTATGGCCTGTGCGAAATGGGAAACCATCGAGATGATCCTGCCGTATCTTGATACTTATTTAATGGATATCAAACATACAAATACAGAGAAACAT
>CAKSAW010000028.1 GCA_934437695.1 uncultured Blautia sp.
TTTAATGATCTCAGCTATTTCATCCGTACTTTCAAAAAATACAAAGGCATTACTCCCGGAAAATATAAACGAAGATAACACAAAAGATCAGAGCAGTTTTTCCCTGAACTGTTCTGATCTTTTTTCATTTCTTTTTTTCTGTTTACTATTGATAATCCACTCTACTGATGATCCGTGACTATTTTACAGTTTGCTATTCACTCAATGCTCTGTCACAAAAACAATTTTAACTGGATTTCTCCACTTACATCAGTTCATCCAAAACAGTCTGTCCATACTCTGCCAGACTGTGATCTTCTTTGCCTGTACCGCCGCTGATCCCCAGACCGCCAATAATAGTGTCACCAGATTTCAGCGGAATACCTCCACCGAAAATAACAATCTTGCCCCCATCCAGTTTGTCAACTCCATAAAAAGTTTCCCCTGGCTGTGCAAGCTTTGACAGTTCCATAGTGGACATCTTAACAGCAACAGCAGTATATGCTTTCTTCATTGCCACATCAAAACTGACAATAAAAGCCCCATCCATAACATGAACTGCTACCGGATTTCCTTCCGGATTGCAGACAGCGATCACTGCATGCTGTCCTCTGCGCAGTGCCTCCTGCTCCAGCTTCTCTATCAGTTTCTTTGCTGTATTCAATGTAATTCTGCTCTGTATTCCCATACGTTTAAGAACCTCCTGAATAACTGCCTCATTGATGTCTGCTGCTTTTTGCACAGCATCTGCAGTATTATCAGGCTGCTCTGCTATAAATACTTCACTTCCTGTATTTTCTGCACTTAATGCCGGAACTCTGTTTACGGTATCTGTAGTCTGAACTCCATTACCTGTCTGTTCTGCATATACAGATCCTGATTTATTCTCCGTGTATCTGGCAAGAATATACAGATAATCCGAAAGACGGTTCAGAAATTTTTTACTCTCATTATCTGCTCCAAATTTTACACTGACCTGCGCCAGACAACGCTCTGCTCTTCGGGCAACAGCACGGGCAATCTCAATCTCCGCTGCCAGGCGATTCTTTCCTGTAAGCTTCTCCGAAACAGGCTGTGCACAAAGTGCCTCCATCCTGTCTGTCTCAGTTTCCAGAAATGCTGTTTCTTTCTCACTGATCCTGCTGTTCCTGTCGTAGGGATTGCTGACTCCCGCTGCGATCAGATCCAGGTTATTCTGTATATTTTCCAATAATGAGATCACTTCTGCCTGAGAAAGCATACTTCTCACAAGATCAATATGACTGTTCAACTCATCAATAGTACCCAGCAACCGGATACGATCATCGGACTTGGAAATATTACTGGTATGAGCCATATCTGTAATTCCTCTGTCTCCCCGTTTTGTATAAATACTCATATACACTCCACTCCTGTATCTGGTATCAGCGGCAGTCCGCATCTGCCTGTAGTCAGGAAAAAAGGTCTGGTTTATTTCAGGCCAGACCCGCTTTCCTTAGAATGACCATAATTTTGTATAAATCTTTACAATATCTTCTTTTGTAGGAACTCTTGGATTGTTCACAGTACAGGCATCTGCAAGTGCTGCCTCTGCCATCTTGTCAATTGCTGCGAAATACTCTTCCGGTGCAATCGTTCCAAGTTCCTGTATTGTCAGAGGAATATTCATTTCTTTCTGCATAAACTGAATCCAGTTCACCAGGGAACGCACTGTCATTACCTTATTGTAATTACTCAGGCCAAGAATATGCGCAATATTTGCATATCTCTTTACGGCCGGAAGATATTCTTTCTGACTCTTACTGTGTTTATTAATATCAGCATTAAATTCTACGATATGCGGAAGAAGCATCGCATTTGCTCTTCCATGCGGAATATGGAACATTGCTCCCAGCTGATGTGCCATACTGTGGGTGATTCCCAGTCCGGCAGTGTTAAATGATAACCCAGCCAGACAGGAAGCTACATGCATCTTATTACGAGCATGCATATCACTGCCGTCCAGATATGCTCTCAGCAAAAATACGCCGCAGATTTCTATCGCCTTCTCTGCAAGTGCTGAAGAAAATTCATTATGTGCTGTACTTACATAAGATTCCAGCGCATGTGTGAATACATCCATGCCTGTATCCGCTGTAATAGATGGCGGAACACTCCTTACAAGCTCTGCATCCAGAATTGCTTCATCTGCAGTCAGACTGTCTGAAATCAACGGATACTTCACATGTGCCGCTGTATCATTTACCACTGCAAAAGAAGTCACCTCTGATCCTGTACCACTTGTAGTCGGGATTGCGATCAAGCCTACTTTTCCATAATTGTTGATCTTTAATGCAAATTCTCTGATTGCTTTGGAGGAATCGATCGCAGAACCTCCGCCAACTGCGACAACAGCCTCCGGCTGATACTCAAGAAATTTCTTTACCCCTAATGCAATCTTATCTACAGGGGCATCCGGCACAACATCATGGAAAATGTCATACTCAATACCAGCACTGTTTAAAGGAGTAGTGATCAAATCAATCATCCCACTCTGTACAACAAATGGATCTGTAATGATCAGAACCCTTTTATATGGGATCTGTTTTAATCTTTCCAGCGCATTATCACCAAAATGTATCGCTGTTTTCATCTCGAAAGTATTCATTATATAATACTCCTTTTTTCCGTATCAGACAGGATACTTGCACTCTACTCCTTTTTCTTCGAAGTACGCTCTCCAGCGTTCTGCAGGTTTCTTATCTGTCACCACAATGTCTATATCTTTCACACTGCCGCAGACAGAAAATGCTGTCTGATCAAATTTAGAACTGTCAATAACCAGAATTCTTTTTCGTCCGGAATTCAGCATTGCTCTCTTTGTGGAACCAAATGCTTCCTGAGATTCCATAATGCCCCACTCCTGATCCAGTGCCTTGCATGAGATAAAGACTTTGTCTACATAATAAGAGCGTATGGACTCATCTGTTTTGGATCCAAGAAAAGCAAGATACCCTTCCTGCATGACCCCTCCTGTGGAAATAATATTCCAGCCGGATACATCAGCCAATTCCAACAATATCTCCAGGGAATTGGTAATCACAGTAAGCCTTTCTCTTTCCTTCAAAGCCTTTGCAATAAACACTGCAGTAGTACTGGCATCAAGAAAAATATGGTCACCGTCCTTCACAAGGGAAGCAGCCAGTTCTGCCATTCTCTGCTTTCCTGTTACATTCTGATTCTTGCGGACATTAAAAGGCAAATCGATACTCACATCCTCATTAATCACAGCACCGCCATAGCTTTTAATTGCAAGTCCCTCTTTTTCCAGTTTATCAAGATCACGGCGTATCGTCTCTTCAGAAACCTTATACAGCTGGCTCAGTTCACTTACCACCACCCGCTTCTCTATCTGCAGTTTCTCAAGAATCTGATTTCTTCTCTCTAACGCAAGCATCTTTTTTGCCTCCTTTTTTCGAAGACTCTGTAACTGTCCGGCATCATCTGTCAGCATAAGCACCGAACAGTCTCAGGAATTTTTATAATAAGCTGTCTATCATTCTTCTGTCTGGATGTGCGATAACTGAAGAATCCAGATACATTCCCTTTGAAGCAACAAACTCTTTTGCTCTCTCTATGGATGCTTCTACTGCTGAAACTTCTCCTGTGATCATCATATAAGATTTTCCACACATACCTTTTGCAATACGAAGTTCGATCAGATCTACGATTGCAGTCTTCGCTGCCTGATCTGCTGCCTCAATAATGGAAGCCGCATCATATGTTTCAAGAATTCCCAGCGCACTGATATCTTCCACCTGTGTGGTTCCATAAATTGCAGGGAAAATTGACTCATGAGGATTACCCAGTACAAAACTGTCAATACATTTATCCTCATATGTAGTTGTTGCCGTATCAACGGCTGCTTTTACAGCACTTAAGTCACCGGTAATAATTGCAATATATTTACCAGGACATACGGTCTGTGCCTCGACGATCTCTACCTCAGATGTTTTTACCATAGCATCTGCTGCAGTAACGCCTGTAGATGTGGTTTTAAATTCAATCATTCCGATTGCTTTACTCATTTTGTGCACGTCCTTTCTACTTTACTGCAATGATAATATAACTATCTGTGACTTCTGTGACTTTACCGCTGACAGAAGCATGGATTCCAACGCTCAGTCCCTGTGCAGGCTGTGCGATCATCTGTCCTCTGCTTACCTGATCACCAGCTTTGACAACTGCCTGCGCAGGTGCTCCGATATGCTGGCTCAGCAATACTTTTACTTTATTAACCTGTACAAGTTCTTCTTTCAGAGGTGCATCCTTATCATACTTTGTAAGTCCCAGACGTGCCATCAGACGTTCTTCCGGAACCTTACGGTATTCTCTGGATTCCTGTACCGGTTTTGGCTGTACTCCCTGAGGCGGGCGGATGCCTGCTTTTCTCAGTCCACCCTTCATATCTGCCAGAAGAGTTCTTGGTGCAAGACTCTGAGGACATGCATACATTTCACACACACCACAGGAGCTGCAGAAAGAAGCATCAATATATGGGTTCACATCTCTGAAATCATTGTTTGACGCAGCCCGCATAAATCTTGCAGGGTCGATCGGATGTCCCAGATTATGTCGCGGACATAAATCTGTACATGTATTACACTGGCAGCAGATAGATGCTGCACGTTTTAAATCTATAGCAGAAGTACGCTGTTTCTTCGCTACAATAAGATGGTCTTTTGGTAAAACCAGAATAGCATTTGTTGTCTTTGTCACAGGATCTGATCCATTTCCAATACGGCCCATCATCGGACCACCTACGAAATAAACAGGATCCTTCACTGTTGTGCTGCCTGCCTGAGCTACAACTTCCTCCAGGGTGCATCCCAGCGGAACCCGTACTGTAACAGGATCACTTACTTCTGCAACAACAGACACATATTTGTCTGTAACCGGCTGTTTTTCTTCTACAGCACGATATACATTATAAACTGTTTCGACATTAAATACAGCCACACCCTGCTCAATCGGCAGTCCTCCCGGTCTTACAACACGTCCTGTTGCCTCATAAATAAGCACAACTTCATCTCCCATAGGATAAACTTCATCCAGAAGATGGAGTCTCATTCCAGGAAATTCTTCAATATGCTGATTTAATGCCTGGATTGTCTGTACATAAGATTTCTTGATTCCAATAATTGCCTCAGAAGCACCTACAGTCTCCTGGATCATATGGAATGTTTTCATAATTTCATATGCATGTTTCTCCAATAACTGTCTGTGTAACTTCAGCAATGGTTCACACTCTGCACAGTTCATAAGAATGGTATCAGCTTTATCTGTAAGCTTCATATAAGTAGGGAATCCGGCTCCACCGGCACCCACTACACCATTCTGCTGTATAATATCTTGTAATTCTTTGATTTCCATGGCGTTACTCCAATCCTGCACCGTCATCGATGATACCAACAATTGCCGCATCCACCGGTGCTGTTTCTACGCCGCAGCCAATTCTTGCTGCGCTTCCCTGTGCCACCAATACATATTCACCAACTCCGGCTCCAATCATATCGATTGCCACCAGCTGGCTGAGGTCACCTTTCATATGATGCACAGGCTCGATAATCATAAATTTGCTTCCTATCAGTTTTTCACATTTTCGCGTGGATACCACGCTTCCCACAACTTTGCCTACGATCATATGAGCCTCCAAATTATTTCTTATAATGACTTTTGGGGGCAAAAGATTCTGCCCCCAAATTAATATTCAAGGGTTTCCGGCCAAAGCCTTATCGTGCAGGCACGAACGGCTTTCTGACCTTTGGCCCTCCGATATTGTTATTTAATAATTGTTACTGTATTGCCTGTGGCAATTTTTGCTGCATTCGCTTCATCTGTATCAATGTGCATTTCCAGTGTAAAACTGTCATCCACACGGATCTTAACCTGATTAAAGATTGTTCCTCTTTCGTTATCTGCTTTTACTGATACGATCTGACCATCTTTAACACCTGCAGCCTGTGCATCTTTCGGAGACATGTGTATATGGCGCATTGCCACGATACATCCCTCTTTCAGATAAATAGCACCTTTTGGTCCTACAATTGCTATCGGTGCACTTCCTGCAACATCTCCTGATTCACGGACCGGAACATTCATTCCAAGTTTGATGGCATCTGTAGCAGATACTTCAACCTGTGAAGCTTTACGTACAGGTCCAAGGATTCTTACATTCTCAATGGCACGAAGTTTCAGTCCCACAATGGTAACTGTCTCATTAGAAGCAAACTGACCGCCCATCAGATCTTTTTTCTTTGTAAGCTGATATCCAGGTCCGAATAATGCTTCTACATGTTCCTGTGTCAGGTGAATGTGTCTTGCAGAAACTCCGATAGGAACTACGAAACCATCGCCTTTTTCCTCATTCTTATCGATTGCCTGAAGAACCATTCTGGTAATCAGTTCAATATTATTTGTTTCCAAGAATACACCTGCTTTCTGTCAGAAATGACGGATCTATTATTTTAATACAGGCAGGATTTTCTCTACATCTGTATGTGGTCTCGGAATTACGTGTGTAGCTACTAATTCACCAAGTCTGGATGCAGCTGCGCTTCCGCTTTCTACTGCTGATTTAACAGCTCCAACGTCTCCGCGAACCATAACTGTTACAAGTCCGGATCCGATTTTCTCTGTTCCTACTAATGCTACGTTAGCTGCTTTACACATCTGGTCTGCTGCTTCGATAGCTGCTGTAAGTCCTCTGGTTTCTACCATTCCTAATGCTTCCTGTGTCATTCTTTTTTCCTCCTTATGAGATGATGTTTCTGTTATCTTTTCTGTCTGGGATTCTGTTTTATCTGTTGCCTTAGCCGCTGTATCCGGTTTCTGAACTTTTTCTTCTTTTTTCACAGAAGCTTTTGCTCTTCCTGCCGTACTCCTGGTCTTTTTGCGAGCGGCCGCTTTTCCAGGGGCTGTATCACCTGTTCCCGGTTTCTTTTCTTCAGCCATCATTCATCCCCCTGCATATCCTTGTTCTTCCAACGACTTGCACTCAGTTCCACCATTTTGACTGTTTCTTCATGGGGACGGGCAATCACTGCATAACTTGCCGGTTTCTTGATTGCACCTGCCACAGCTGCATTTACTGCCTCTGTTACTGCAGATACATCGCCCTCAACTATAATAGTAACCAGTCGTCCGCCCAGCTTACGTTCCCATGACGCCAGCTCAACGTCTGCAGTTTTGCACATGATGTCCAATGCATCAATTGCTGCAACAACACCTGTGATTTCTATAAATCCGTATGATTTACTCATGAGCGAACTCCTTATTTATAACTTCTTAATCTGCTGGTCAGATGCTTGGAAGGATTTTCTCTACGTCTGTATGAGGTCTCGGGATTACATGTGTAGCTACTAATTCACCAAGTCTGGATGCAGCTGCACTTCCGCTTTCTACTGCAGCCTTAACAGCTCCAACATCTCCGCGAACCATAACTGTTACAAGTCCGGATCCGATCTTCTCTGTACCTACTAATGCGACTTCAGCTGCCTTTGTCATTGCATCTGCAGCTTCGATCGCTGCTGTAAGTCCTCTGGTTTCTACCATTCCTAATGCTTCCTGTGCCATTTTATCTTCCTCCTGAATCTACACTAATTATCTGTTTCTATTCTAACTGATACCCGAAGGATATGCAACTGCTATTCCTTATCCAGGGCACTGATTTTCAGCATTTTTGCCGTTCCCTCTTCCGGGTTCGGAATTACATAGTGCTGTACCACACCAGTCATTCTGTTTGCAACTTCCATGCCTGCTTCCACAGCTGCTGTAACATCAGTTACACTTCCTCTGAATTTAATGCAGACAAGGAGCGGTACCGGCAGGCTGTCAGCATTGGCTGGTTTATTCTTATCAAAAACCTCCATGCGGACATTTGCCGCCTTACATCCGGCATCGCCTGCTACAAAGGCTGTTGCCAGCCCGAATACCTCTAAAATTCCTACAGCTTCTGCCATTTTGTTTCTCCTCTATTGCCAGGTCTGTTATTTATTCACAACCGCAATCTTAAGTCCTGTCATTGCCAGATTAGTCTGAAGAGCTTCATTGATCTGCTCTAACGGGAATTTATCTGTAATCAGTTCGGACATTGGAAGGCCGATTGCTTTTGCTCTCTTAAGGAAATCAAATGTTGTTACATAATCTCTGAGTGTGTAAACCCAGGAACCAACCAGGTTGATTTCTTTGGAGCAGAGGTCAAAGTGTGGATTGATAGTAGCATCTCCACCATTGATGAAGAAACCAAGTTCACAGAGACCACCGCCATTGCGGATAAATTTGTAGATATTTGCATGAGCTTTCGGATTTCCTGTACACTGGAATGCAAAGTCTGCAAGATGTCCGCCCTGTGCTTCTTTTACAGCTTCTGTCAGTTCATCGATACCTTTGCAGTTCATGAAGTTAACGCTTGTATCAGCTCCCATTCTCTTGGCAAACTCAAGACGTTTTTCATTTCCGTCTACTGCGCAGATATTCTCAATACCCAGAGTACGGAGTACTGCGATACAGATCAGACCGATCGGTCCACAGCCCTGAACTACAACTCTGCTGTTGAAACGCAGGATTCCTGTTGTTTTAGCTCTCTCTACTGCATGTACAAGTACTGCACATGGCTCGATAAGGATTCTTGAATCCAGATCCAGATCACTTACATTAAAGAATGTTGTTCCGAAGTTTCCACCTCTTAAGAAGATGTAATCAGAGAACCATCCGTTAAGATGTACATCATCATCCGGAAGAAGACCATATACATCAGCTCCACCTACATTTTTCTTATTCAGGTCGAACATTGTGATATCTGGATCATCTTTGAAGATCATACAGGTAACGACTTTATCGCCAACCTTTACAGGTTTTCCTGCTGTATCCACTTTAACGTTTTTACCCATTGCCACGATCTCACCTGTACCTTCATGTCCAAGTGCTACAGGGATCAGGTTAAATGGATCTCTCTTGAATTCATGTGCATCTGTACCGCACACACCACATCCTTCAACTTTAACAAGAATGTCATCATCTCCAAGTGGAGGGATTGGATATTCTTTCAGTTCAAAATGCTCTTTTTCAGTTAATACAGCTACTCTGGCTGTCTTCGGGATTCCAGTTGATGCTGCCGGTGCTGCTGTTGCTGCCGGTGCGTTTCCTGTCATGCCGGAGAGAACCTGTTTCACGATTTCTTCTATATTTACATTATTCATGTCCATGTTCTTTCTCCCTTACTTTTCTGACATCAGGGTCAAAAGAGCAAATGCTTTCTGACCCTGACATTCTGTTTTTAGCGAATGCAGAGACTGTCTGCCATTACGCAGCGTCTTCTCTTGGTAAATGTACTTGCGCATGTAAGACCTTCACCTGTACGGCTTGCGATCGTAAATGTACAATAACCTTCACCGCCGAATCCTAATGCTGCATAAGATGGAGCATTCTTTACAAGGATTGCTGTATCGATTGCTTTCGCATATTTTGTGATATTATCAATATTCTTTGAATGAATATGTGCTGAATGACGATTGCCATGCTCTAACCATACTGCCTGCTCTACTGCATCATCGAAATCTCTCGCTCTTACAACACCAAGGATTGGCATCATAAGCTCTGTAGTGATCAGAGGATGTTCCTTTGGTCCCTCAAACACGATGCAGCGGATATTTGCAGGTGCATTTACTCCGATCATGGAAAGGAGTGTTCTTGCATCACGTCCGACACATTTACGGTTCAGTTTTCCGCCAGCCAGAACAACTTCTGTAAGTTTGTCCTGCTCTTCTTTAGATGCAAGATAACAGTCATTCTCACTTACAAGATAATGCATCAGCTCATCTACGATAGAAGAAACTGCTACGATCTCTTTCTCTGCGATACATGGAAGATTGTTATCAAATGTACATCCGTTTACAATGTCTGTTGCCGCTTTACGAATGTCAGCTGTTTCATCAACAAGTGCCGGAGGATTTCCTGCACCTGCACCAATGCCACGTTTGCCTGAAGAAAGAACTGCAGTTACAACTCCAGGTCCGCCGGTTGCTGCAATAAGCGGGATGTCTTTATGTTTCATCATTACATTGCTGGTTTCAAGAGTAGGTTTCTCTACAGTAACCGCAATATTATCCGGTCCGCCGGACTCTAATGATGCTTCATTCAGAAGATTGATCGCATAAATGGAAGTCTTGATTGCTGCCGGATGAGGATTAAATACAACTGTATTTCCTCCTGCAAGCATTCCCATTGTATTACATAAAATTGTTTCACTTGGATTAGTACATGGAGTAATAGCACCGATCACACCGAAAGGTCCCATTTCAATAAGAGTTAATCCTCTGTCTCCTGACCATGCAGTTGTTGTAATAACTTCTGTTCCCGGTGTTTTATCTGCTACGAGATGATGTTTGAGGATTTTATCTCCCACATTACCCATACCAGTTTCTTCCACACCCATACGAGCCATTACTTCTGCGTTTTCTTTGATTTTCTTACGAATGCAGGTAATTATCTTTTCTCTCTGATCCATGGACATCTTTTTTACAATAAGCTGTGATTTCTTAGCAGCTTCAATTGCATCATTCATCTCTTTAAAGACACCATGTTTACCGGTCGGAGCGTCTGCAATCTGCATTTTTGCCATAACTTCCTGTACAATTTCCTGTACCATATTCTCATTAATCGGCATGAGACTGTCCTCCTTGATTATCTATGCTCTTTCTTATTTCATTCCTAACTGAGCCATTACCTGTTTTGTGATCTCAGCTACTAACTGTGCATCAGATTTCTCTGCTTCTTCAGTTTTTTTGCAATCTCCACCTACGAAATCATACTGATATCCAGGGAATTTCTTGAATTCGCCGTCATGACATGCTCCGCCACAGTTATGGCAGTTCTTTCCATCCTTGTTCAGGCAGATGTTTGCCGGATGTTTACCAGCCATACCGAATTTACGACGGATCTCATAAAGTTTTTCGATGTTTTTCTCATCAAATTCCTTAGGTCCGCCAAGAAGTTTTGTCTGATACAGAAGCTGTGCATAGAACTCTACAGATTCCATTTTCATGTATGCTGCATTTAAGTCAGTGCTCCATGTCAGTGCTCCGTGGTTCTCAAGAAGAACTGCATCAAAGTATGGAAGATATTTTTCAAGGTTGTCCGGGATCTCCATTGTAGATGGTGTACCATATTCAGCGATCGGAACGCATCCAAGAGAGATAACAGCTTCCGGCATGATCGGCTGTGTCAGCGGAATACCTGCAATTGCAAAAGATGTTGCATAAATCGGATGAGCATGTACAACAGAACCAACATCCGGTCTCTTCTCATAAACTCTCATGTGCATTTTGATTTCAGAAGATGGTTTGAATCCCGGATTTGCCTGGATCACATTTCCTTCTCTGTCTACTTTACAGATAAAGTCCGGTGTCATGAAACCTTTGGATACACCTGTAGGTGTGCAAAGGAATTCATTGTCATTCAGTTTTACAGAGATGTTTCCATCATTTGCAGCTACCATGTTACGGTTGTAAATTCTTCTTCCGATGTCACAGATCTGTTTTTTGATTTCGTATTCGTTTACCATGCTTTTTTTCCTCCTTAAGGCATTTGTTTGGTTGGCATTTCTATTTGAGATTATACATCATCAGTCATAAAAAGTCAATACGATTCCGTTGTTTTATGTTGTTTTTGCATTTTATTT